>DTSF01000290.1:0-1522 GCA_012965485.1 Dehalococcoidia bacterium | reverse complement strand
ATATTTCCTCATCATGTTTTCTTTCGCAGCTCCCTGCAAGGGTATTTCAGCTTCATTCCAGGGCGTACCTGGCAACCATCTGACCGCGATGAACAGTATTAGAGAAATGATTAAAACAGATCCTACTAAACCGAGTAATCTTCCTAAGGAATATCTAATCATGGGTAGATTTTCTCTTTATTTATACTAAGACGCAAGTTCTGATAATTTGTCAGCAAGTAAATCTATTTCTTCCTCCAGTAAATAGAAAGCAGCAGCAATCCGCATTGATTGCGTGTCGGGGTTGTGCGCCGTTAAAATTCTATGCTCTTTCCACAGCCAATTGCCAGGTTCAGGGTGGTTAAGGCCCGCGGTTGAAAAGGCAACTATTCCTGTGCTATCAGTTTTAGCCATCGGTGTTTTAATTGATATTCCCGGAATGTCAATTAGACGTCTTTTTAGTTGGCTGGCCAAACCATGACTTCTTTCATATATTTTTTCAGGACCTATCCTGTTGTGGAACTCTAGAGCTTTAACCCCTGATGCGTGGGTTGCCCAATACCTAGTGCCAAACTCAAATCGTTGTGCCGTCTTGAGGCTTGTATAGGACAATGAATCAAGATCATATTCCTCAGTCATTCCCCAGCCTACCCAGCTTGTCTTCAACTTGGCTATCCAGTCATTCTTTACGTAGAGAAAACCGGTTCCTTGCTGGCATAAAAGCCATTTATGACCACATCCCGCGTAAAAATCACAACCCAGTTCGTCCATAGAGACTGGAAACTGACCTACTGCGTGAGCCCCATCCAACATATACGGGATGTCTCGAGCCTTCAGAAATGCTCCAACTTCCTTAGCACGCAATCTAGCGCCATCTACAGTCGATACATGGCTAAGAAAAACCAGCTTAGTTTTATCGGTTATTAAAGATTCCAAGTCTATTAAGAGTTGAACCGAATCTGTTTGGAATTTAAGTAGTTTTACTTTGACGCCGTACCTTTCAGATAAGTTCATAAATGGAAGTGAACCGCTGGGATGTTCTTCATTGGTGATAATTACCTCGTCACCAGGAAGCCAATCAAATCCAGCGGCTACTATATTGATTCCATCTGACACATTTCGGGTTAGTGCTATCTCGTCTGAGGAAGCCCCGATGTAGTTGGCAAAGCCTTTTCTAGAGTCTTCAAATAAGGCTAACACCTCATCATTAACGTCTCGGTCGTATGGTCCCTTATGTTCTATAAGACGGGTTAGTCTGACTGCTTCCTCCGCGACCACGCTGGGGGTGGGTCCGAAAGTTCCACAGTTCAAATATGTACAACTCTGGAGTGCGGGTATTTGAGTTCGGATTAATTGAATATCCGTTGTGGGCCTCCCTAAAAGAACGGCCCACCTGGTACAAAAAGTACCGAGCAGGCCGCTCGATTTATCTCTCTTGTTTCTTGCTACTAGCGAGAAACCTTACATGCGGTTAGTAGGCGGATCGAGTGTATTCTTGAACATTCTCGCCAACATACACCTCAAAGATGTTCTGGGCCCCAAT
>DTSF01000289.1 GCA_012965485.1 Dehalococcoidia bacterium | reverse complement strand
ATTCCAGTTGTGTCAGGCCGATTTGATTTAGATGGTCCGGGTGGAAAGGGTCGGGTAGTTGAAACTCTTGCTCCGATTCTTAGATTATTAGATCCCTTTGATCGTGAAAAATATATCGGCATGTTAGCGAAACAATTATCTGCATCAGCCGATACGGTAGAAACTGCCCTAAAGCACGTTCGAAGAAGATTCAATCAAAGGGATCGCAATGTTGGAGAAAATCAATACGAAAAATTTGAAGAGCTAAAGCCAGTAGATAACAACTATAAACTGGATGAGTATACATTGTCACTGATAATCAACCGGCCAGAATTGAAAGAGGCTGCGATTGAACTAAACGCGGAGTGTTTTACCAGAACTGAGGATAGAGAAATTTACCTTAGATGGTTAAACCTTTACCCAAATGAATCTTTAATTAAATTATTGGATCCAGTTCTTGAGGAAAGGTTTTCCAGTATACAAAGTTATACTATGATTCCTTCAAGCAATACAGATACGTTGATAGATTTTGATACGTGTATCAAAAGATTGGAAAGAAGAAGATTGCAGCTTTATAGAGCAGACCTAATTCAATCGCAAGATACTGATTCTCCTCCTACAATCGACCTTCAAAATGAACTAGGTGGTTTGGATAGGCAAATATTGGAGACTTATAAAGGGGATAAAGAGGGGGATTGAGTGGTATCTTTGGTAAAATGTATTGTGACAACCTGAAAATTTTTAACCTGCGTCAATATTTGGAAAGGAGAAGGGAATGACTACTGATGGAATTCAGCATGTGGGAGGAGAGGCAGATCTTATAGATGGTGCTTTGAGAGGAAGTCGATCAAAAGAGGATGGATATGGGGCTGATGAGGAAGAGCAGGAAGAACAGGATGATTTACTAGAAGAAGAGGAAGATGAGGATGATGATGATGAGGATTCAACAGTTCTTGAGCTGGGCATGGATGCACGTTCTGCAAAACGGGATGTGGACGAGGATGACGATGCTCCCCCATCGCTTGAAGATTTGAAAGCTAAGGCTGCTCGAGAATGGGAAAAAGAAATTGGAAGTACAGACATAATCGATGATCCTGTCCGTATGTACCTTAGGGAAATAGGCCGGGTTGATCTTTTAAAGGCCCCCCAGGAAAGAGATTTGGCCCGAAAATTTGAAGGTAAACGATTTGTAGAAAATAAAGAAAAGGATTTGTCTTCTGAAGAAAACACCTCACCAAGAGCAAGAGATATCGTCGTAGATATGCTTAAGACTGTTGTGGCTAGTGAAGATATCATAAGGGCAATTCTTACCTCAAAAGAGGTTGCGTATGATGGAACATTGCCTGATTTAATGGCGAACCCAGACGTTAGAGAAGCCATCGATGGTATTTTTCAGGATGATCTACTGGAACAAATTTCTGCGATTCTGTCGGAATTGAAAGACCAAGATCCACCTGAGAATGATGTATTGAAGGAAATGATCAAACAGGCTTCGATAAATACTAGATTGCTACCTGACGACATATACAAAGTAATTGCTGGTAGACCTACAATTGATCAATTGAGGGAAATAGTTGCTGATGATTCCATTGTGGATAAGATGCAGCCATATGAACTTCTGTTTAGACAACATATGGAACGTATAAAACAAAGGGGTGATGATGCTCAACAGCATCTTTCAGAAGCCAATCTGAGATTGGTAGTGAGTGTGGCAAAAAAATATATTGGCCGGGGAATGTCCCTTCTTGATCTGATACAGGAAGGAAATATAGGACTGATTAGAGCTGTAGAGAAATTTGATTACAGGAAAGGTTACAAATTCAGCACATACGCTACTTGGTGGATTAGACAAGCCATCACTCGCGCGATTGCTGATCAAGCTCGAACTATACGTATTCCAGTACATATGGTTGAAACTATAAATAAATTGCTTAGGGTAACAAGGAGATTAGTCCAAGAGTACGGGAGAGAACCGACCAGTGAAGAAATCGGTCGTGAAATGGAGATTGCTCCAGAGAAGGTTAGAGAGATTCTAAAAATATCTCAGGAGCCTGTTTCATTGGAAACACCTATTGGAGAAGAAGAGGATAGCCATTTGGGTGATTTTATTCCTGACACCGCAGCCTTAGCGCCAGTAGAGGCAGCCTCCTACCAGCTTCTTCGAGAGCAGGTTATTGATGTGCTGGACACTCTTAATGACAGAGAAGCGAGAGTTTTGGAACTCAGATTTGGGTTGGAAGATGGTAGAAGTAGGACTCTTGAAGAAGTTGGCAAGGACTTCGGTGTAACTAGAGAGAGAATTCGGCAAATAGAAGCGAAAGCCCTTCGTAAACTACGCCATCCTAATAGATCAAAAAAATTGAGGGATTTTCTAGAAAACTAAATGCCACTTGGGACAACTAGGACTAACCCTGACACCCATTCCGATCTGGTAAATACCCGTGACGGTGCGCCAACTGTTGCGGTGATAAAGACAAATCCGGCGACTGTGCTTGCTGATGTTGGGTCCGCTATGCGTCTTGCAAAATACAATTCTCAATTGGCGCCCGATGTTGCTACCCTTTTAAAAATCAACATATCCTGGCAGCATTACTACCCTGCCTGCTCTACCTCTCCCTGGCAATTAGATGGAGTTATAAAAACTCTAAAGGAAGATGGATTTGAAGATTTAATTCCCACTCACAACGGAACCGTTGTAGTGGATGCCCGGGAGGGTGAAGTTAACAACAAACATGATGTGGTTGTGAGGCGGCATGGTTTGGAGAGTGTGTATCTTGAGGATGTTGAGTGGGTGCCTCTCCATTTTTCGGACGATTTCCTAGTTTTGGACCAAATCTATCCTGATGGCATAAATATACCTAAATTTCTGATTGATAAGAATGTGATTCATCTTCCAACTATGAAAACTCATGTTTTTACTACTATTACAGGAGCAATGAAGAATGCGTTTGGAGGATTACTAAATTTTCAAAGGCACTGGACTCACTCGGTAATACATGAAACCTTGGTTGATTTATTAAGGATACAAAAAAAAATTCATCCCGGTATTTTTGCTTTGACAGACGGTACTTTTGCGGGTTCGGGACCAGGACCTCGAGCCATGCAATGGCATGAGAAAAACGTTTTATTAGCGGGATCTGATCAAGTCGCTGTAGATGCAGTTGCTGCGAAAATGATGGGTTTTGATCCTATGTCCATTGATTTTATTAGGATAGCTGATGAACATGGACTTGGGTGTGGCCAAATATCTAAAATAAACATTGTTGGAGAAGATATATCTGATGTGAATTGGCAATTTCAAAGTGGAAATACTCTAGCCAGCAAAGGTCAAAAAATGATTTATTGGGGGAATTTAAGGCCACTTGAGAATATGTTATTGAGGTCCAAATTGACCCCTTTAGCCTATCTCGCTTCTAATATATATCACAATGAGTACTGGCTGCGATTCAAGGGAAAAAAGCGTATAAACGAAGCGATGAAAACCCAATGGGGGCGTCTTTTCTTAGATTATTAACCCAGTTGAAAGGACTGGGTATATTATCTATCCTGAGCTGTCCTCTCCAATAGATTCTTCAGGTTCTTTACCGAGGACCTCAGTTTCAGTTTCATCACCTTCCTCGCCTTCAGATTCCATCCTCTCCACTCTTGGAGCTACAACGCTAGCCACCATTTCCGATGCTTCGTTGATCACATTTACTCCTTCATCCACCTCTATGTCGCTAACATAAAAATTTGTTTCAAAATCTGCCAACAGTTCGGCCTGCAAAATAATCGTCTTTGGTATTTCCAGAGGTAAGGCCTCCACCGTTAGCGTCAACAGCGGTTGCAGTAGGGTGCCTCCCATCGTTCGCACTGCTGGAGAGGTGCCTATGACAGATATAGGTACTTGCGCCCGTACTGATTTCTCAACTTGTACTTTCATAAAATCCACATGTAAAACTTTATTGGTCACGGGATGATACTGTACCTCCCTTATGAAGCAGAGGTTGTCTTGTTCTCCTCCATCCACAATGACAGTAACTGGTATGTTGGTACCTGCGTCAGTTATAACACGGTCTAGAATTTTTGAATCGCATTGAAGGGGACTGGATTCTATTTCAGGACCATACATATGAATCGGGGTTAAACCATTGCTTCTGAGTTCAGATACTTTTTTCCCAGTAACTTCTCTTTTATTCACACTTAAATTCAGATTATCCACCTGGAAAAGCTCCTGTATTAACGTAATCGCAGCAAAAAGCCGAATGGTTTAAATTATTTGAAACCTATAGATTTTAGCATAGGAAAAGCTTCTCATCCTTCTTGGGAGGTTGGTTAACTAAATAACTCTCTGATTCTTTCTGCAACCAGCTCCTCTTCACCAACCTTAAGTCCAAACATGTGGATTGCTATATAGTCGTCACCCTCTCTTGCCCTAGTCCATATCGGTGGATCCCCTTTCTTTAAAGTGTCTACTATTTCCTGGAGTGTCATCCCTGCTTTTTCTTCATCTATTCTTAATTCAACACCGAAAGGCTGATGCCCAATGATGTTATTTATCATTTTAGAGGTAATGGCGGGTGTGTTTGAAAGAATATCTATGACATTCTGACTTCTGGTTTCAATTTCTATGAGCCTTTCTTCATGATTTATTGTCATCCAGTTCCTTACCGCAGCAACAACACCCACCATTTCTTGTCTATCTACCTTATGGGGCCTGCCTATTCCCCTTACACGGCGTCCTTCGTATCCAACAAATGATTGTTTAGAGATTTTGCGAATCATATCTTCCGTACCTAGAGCTAGACCGGTGGATTGTGAAGCGCCCATATATTTAGCGGCTATGCATTGAAAATCGGCGCCCATTTTAACGTATTTACCAAAAAGGTCTAAAGGATATATTAGACTAGCTGCATCAACTAAAACAGGTAGTTCATTTTGGTGAGCTATTCGTATAGTTTCTTCGAGCGTCAATGCATTTGGGTCATCCTCTGGCTCCACCATATAAAAATGTACGGCCGCTGTGTTTTCGTTTATAGCCTTTTCCAAATCCTGAGGGGTAGTGCCTTCATCCGAACCAAATTCAACTAATTTTGCGCCAGAAGTTTCTAAACATCTGTCATACCAATATCGCTGTCTTTTTTGAATAAGAATTTGGTTTTTCATTCCGGTGGTATCCGGCAATTGTTCTATTAATTCGTCATTATCGCCAGCCATGACTGCAGCAGCAGCTAAAGTCAAAGCTGAACCCGCACCTGAGGTTATGTAAGCAGCTGGGATACCTATCATTTCTGCTACCGCCGATCCTGCTTTTTCTTCCAATTCCATTAGCGGAATATAAGAGTCTCCAGCGAGGGCCATCGCTTCCCTAACTTCAGGAATCGGTGTTGATCCACCCAGCATTGTCACGCTACCAATTGCATTTATAATTGGAGTGGCACCGAGTTCTTTATATATGTTTCCCAGATTTTCTGATGTCATTGTGGACCTCCGCATATGAGATTCGATTTTATTATCTGTATTTAAGCTGTATGTTATTTTGAAATTTATTAACCTATAAAATTGAAATTCCTAATAAATAGCCGGCACCATAGGTGAAGGCAGCGGCTAAGGTGCCTGCTAAAAGCATCCTTACTGCACCTAGGAATATGTTTTTACCACTCGCTACTGAAACAATCCCTCCGACAATGAATAAGGCCGATGAGCTAAATATCGCACTAAGGACAATAGATATATTACCTGAAGAGAAAAGAATTGGGATTATTGGTATCAATGCTCCCAAAGCGAAAGCTAACAAACTACTAATTGCAGCTAACCATGGAGACCCTAAATTCTGAAGATTGAGTCCTAATTCCTCCCTCACCATCGTGTCTAATGCACGGGTTGGATCAGCCATCAGTGCCGACGCTATTACTCTTGCTTGACTTTCCTCAATGCCTTTTGCTCTGTATATAAGGACCAATTCTTCCTCTTCTTCCTCAGGCCACTCTTCCAGTTCTGCCCTTTCCATATCTATTTGATGTTCGTATATATCTTTCTGCGATCGAACAGAAATATATTCCCCCGTAGCCATTGATAAACTACCGGCAATTAGGGCCGCTACACCTGCTAAAATAATAAAATCAAAATTTCCTGATGCTGTTGTCCCACCTGCCACACCCATCATTAGGCAAAAGTTAGATACTAACCCGTCGTTTATTCCTAAAATTGCCGCTCTTACACCGCCACCATTTCCACGAGTGTGCCATACCTCCTGGATCTTTTGGTTGTCAGGGTTTCCCATGGCCATTCTTGACAGTATTCGGGCATGGTTTCTCTCTTCTTCTACAAGCTCTTGACCTTCTACTTCGTGTACGTATGCTCCAATCTCTTTGGACTCAATTCTTGCCAGCCAGGGCAATATCTTTTGTGGCCCGAATAGATAGCAAACCATTCGGATATAAATAAGTTTTGGAGTGTAGGTATGAAGAGTCACATCAGCAATGGGATTACCTAGTTTTTCTGACCAATGTCGGGCATGTCTTACCTCAGACTGGGAAAGTTGCTCAAAAATCTCAGATTTCTCGGGATCGGTTTCAAACTGAGCAAGTATTTTGTACATTGATGCAGCCTCAATTTCCGACCGCAGATATTCCTTGTAACGATTAGCATCGGATTTGGAAAGGCCGGAGGACATTCCGCTACTCTTTTAGTACTTTGCTTCTTATTGATTTCAACCGATTGATATTCTCTTCATCAGGCCCATCCCCATCGAATCCTGGAACTTCCAGGAAAAATGGTACCTGAGAAAATGCCGGGTTTCCGAGTATGACTTCAAAGCCTTCTTCACCGATGTAGCCTTCTCCGATATTTTCATGTCTATCTACTCCAGACCCGAATTCTACTTTGGCGTCGTTAGCGTGCACAGCTACCAGTCGCTCCAACCCGATTTTGGAGTCAAATTCCGCCATAATCGAATTGATAGCGTCATCAGAGGCTATGTTATAGCCTGCTGCAAAGCAGTGTTCCGTGTCTAAGCACACTTTAAGATTAGGATGATTCACTGCTTTTATGATGGTGCCAATTTCATCAAAGGAGGAACCAATATGAGATCCCATACCTGCGCTATTTTCGATGCATAACCATGTGTCACTTGGAGACTTTTCTAGAACCTCAACGAGGCATTTCACTGCTTGATCTAGTACTGTGTTGAAGCCTTTTCCCTTATGGCTTCCTCCGTGAAATATAACTCCTTCTGCGCCAATCTTTCCGGCAGTAATCATATTATTTGTTAAGGATTCGATTGATTTTCCGAGTTGATTTTCATCGCCTCCTATATTTACCAGATAACTACCATGTATGTAGCATGGTCCTATGCCAGTTTCTGAACTTTTTTTCTTGAAAAGGGCAATTTCCTCTTCCTTAGGAAAATTGAATTTCCAGGCCCTAGGAGATGATGCAAATATTTGTATAGCTTCTGCGCCGATTGCCTGAGCCCTATCTATGGATTTACTGAGTCCACCCGAAGTGGATACATGCGCACCTAGTTTCATGTTGATTTCCCGTTTGTATCGCTCTGCCCCAGCAGGTTTTTTCAACAAAGTTTGACATAAATTGTGATGGACGTTTGCATGCTGCTTGGGCTGTTCCACGTTTGACGAACGCCATTAAAGGTGGTGAAGAATCTCAGCTTGATTTTACCACGCGTACAATCGTGATGATGTTTGCGGCAGTCTTTGCACCAACA
>DTSF01000288.1 GCA_012965485.1 Dehalococcoidia bacterium | reverse complement strand
GCGCTTGGTAATGTACTCATCTATGTAAATCCCCTCAATCGTATCTTCCTCTCGGGCATTTGGGTTACCAACGCCACGGCACATTCTGCACAAGTCATGGGGTTCCTGGTAAGCCGCCCCACCAGTTACGTATGGCTTGACTCCGAAGTCTTCACCCATACTGCGTATGCCACTCACTTTTGTATCGCAGGTGGCTGAATCACACGCCGTTTCAATCCGGACGTATCTATCCCTCCTAGCAAAATTCAAACCTTTTGAGTGACATTCCTTGCACTGGGGGTAAGGTTTCATTTTTCTTGTGTTCAGTCCAAAATGAGACATCATTACTTCGAACGAATAGGCTATAACGTCACAGGTCGGGCAACGAATTTCGATGAGGTAGGACATCAGTCTGGCTCTGAGGTTCGGCGTATATTGGAATGCAATAACACGTTTGGTCAGGGCAGTGCCTTACCTTGAAGATTTGGGTGCCTTTTGGCTATAACTAAAGATAATTGGTATCTGTTACTGTAAACGGGTATTTGCCTCACAGCGCTAGCTTTGAACAAGGCCTGAAGTTGATTCCTGTCACTCAGTCCACGCAAACGCGCCGTAACCAGGAGGCAATTTTGGGAATCAACTTATCTGGTGGCTCCTCTGATTTAGCAAAATAAGAGATTCTCTCATAAACATCATCATCATCTTCAGGATCAAACAAGATATCATTCCACTCCAGAAAAGTGACCGCTGCAGCCAGCGCTGTCCTTTTGTTACCGTCTATGAAACAATGTTCTTTGATAATAAAATACAGGTACCCTGCTGCTTTATGAAATATTGAGGAGAATATTGGTTTTCCAAAGACTTTATTAGTTGATATCCATTCAACAAATGAAAGGGAAGTGCCCGCACGCATATTATTACTACCTGCAAATTTCTCTCCACCGCTTAATTCGATAGCCAATTTGTTGATAGCGACAATCATCTTCTTGTTAACGAGAGTTTCCATTATTGCGCAAGCCTCTTGTAAAGATCAAGATGTAGTCTCATGTGTCTCTCGGTAATCTTAAGGTGTATCAACTCGCCTTTGTCAAGCCAGACGCCATCACAGTCGGGACATACGTCAACTGGAATGCCCCCAAAGTCCTCCCGCCCCATGACTTCCCCGTCAGCCGGGCAGTTGTGTAGTTCCCTACCAATAGGAGGGAGTGTTTCGATATCAGGTTCATCAATTTCTACGTCACGATAAAGTTTGATTAACCGAACTATAGCACCCAGTTCACCATAATCGAAAAAACAACCACGACAACCAGCGCAGCGATCTATCTCCTGATTATAAATCCACTCTGGATTCAACGGGATGCCACAGATTGGACACTTTCGCATTCAATTCGATGCGCTAGCCAACCAAACATAATATGTGTTTCGGTGGGTTGAATAATACAAAACCCTGCAAGCTGTTGGCATCATGGTTCATTATTTGTCACTCAACTTTCTTCTATATTTCCTTAATCTATTAATTTTTTCAGCGTCGATTTTTTCAGAGTTATTACCACCCCCAGCCCCTCCCTCTAACATTTCAGTCAATTTCATAATTATTTCCTTTGATTCGTCATTTGACCTGAACTTGAATTTGGAACTTACTTTCCATCCCCTTTCACCTCTATGTTGCCACTTGTAGATAGTTACGAAGGGTTTTCGGGCTTTGGGCATTTTAATCTTAACAATTGCTATCCACCATTTCTCTGTACGTGATATTGTACTTGCTTCAATTACATGGGGTTTGTAATACTCAGAAATTGGATATTTGTCAAAGCTCATTCTGCTAACACTAAACCAAGCTGCCGAAATAGATGAAGCAGCGATAATATAATAGTTGCCATCCGCTATACCCCGAACCCTGAAATGAGTGGCGACCTTTCATCTGCCGGAATTGAACCTCGGTATAATCGACATACTCCTGGGTCAGATATCGTTAATGATTTTTACGTTCCACTATTGAGAAATGCAGTACGCTATGATAGAAAAACAGGCTTTTTCAGCTCTAGGATATTAGCTGCTGCAAGTCAAGGTTTTTCCGAATTCTGCAAACAAAAAAATT
>DTSF01000287.1 GCA_012965485.1 Dehalococcoidia bacterium | reverse complement strand
GGAATTAATGGAATCTAATTTTTCCGTTATTGCAGAAACCTATTCTAGTACCATATGTAAAATGCGTCAGCATGCAAAAAACATAAAGTGCCCCGATATATTATGGCGCCAAATAGAAATTGGTGGCACTTTAAACGGGGTGTGCACAGCCAAGGTTTCAGAGGCTGAAGTCATGGTTGAAGGCGGCATACGGGATGTGCTCATCACCAGTGAAATTGTAGGTGAAGATAAACAAAGAAGGTTGGCATACCTGGCAAAAAGAGCGGATGTGAAAGTTTGCATCGACAATAAAACAAATTTAAATTCTTTGTCTTTAATAGCTCAGGAAATAGGTTCTGAAATTGGAGTCTTGATAGAAGTCGATACATCCATGGGGCGGGCAGGCATTCGAAGTCCTGAACAAGGAGTCGAACTAGCAAAATTGGCGGAATCGCTGGCTTCAATAAAGTTTTTGGGTGTTATGAGCCATCAAACAGTAGATGGCTTCACGGATAAGGAAACACGGTTCATAGAGGGTAAACGGTATATAGACAAATGCCTGGAAGTGAAGACCGCCATTGAAGATTATGGAATTGAAGTCACAATCGTTTCGTCAGGGGAAACTTTTTCTTACGACGTTGCCCCCCAAATAGAAGGTGTGACTGAAGTAGAGGGGGGCACTTATGCTCTCATGAGCGGTCCTGCAAAATATATGGAAGAATTTTCTCTAGCAGGAAAGGTTTTAACAACCGTTATAGACGTGACTGAAACCGAGATTGTAATAGACGCTGGACTGCGGTGCTTGGGCGGACCTCTTGGGGTAACACCAACCGTCGAAGGACAGGATGAATTAACCTTCATAGAAATGCATGATTCCTATAGTGTCCTCAGTGTAAAAGAGGAAAATATTTTCAGAATCGGTCAAACTTTATTTATCTGCACTTCCCAGCAGGATATATTGGTTAACAGATGGGATAATTTCATTGGAGTTCGTGATGGCGTGGTGGAAGCTGTTTGGGACATATCAGCCAGAGGGTGCCATCACTGAGTTAGCTAAACAATGTCTATATCTAAATGGTTCTTCGCTCAATGGTACGATGTCTTAAATTCAATTGTTGAACCCAAAGTCATTCCGTATCGACATTTAACAGCTGGGAAAAGCCATGGCAAAACTCTAGAGGTCGGTGCTGGAACGGGAGCAAATTTGCCGTATTTTCAAAAGGCTAGTTCCTTAACCATAGTCGAACCCGATGTTCACATGACCAATAAGCTTAGCAAGAGGGTTAATAACTTCAACAAAGATATATCCATCGTAAAATCATTTGGGGAAAAACTGCCATTCGACGACAACATCTTTGATTCGGTTGTCACAACTTTGGTTCTCTGTATGGTAAATGATGTTGAAAAAGTTATCTTGGAAATTTATCGAGTACTTAAACCGGGTGGGAAATTTTTCTTCTACGAACATACTGTTGCTGGAAGTTTCTCTGGAAAATTACTACAGCAACTTTTAGACCCTATATGGATTATTACCACCACGGGATGCCACCTTAAAAGAGATATACTAGGTACCGTAAAATCTGCTCCGTTTACCAAATTAGAATATGACATATTCAATCTCAACGTGGGGATTCCGATCACTATTCCCAACATTGTGGGTTCGGGGACCAAATGACAGTATCTGAACAGACACTTAACCATCAAGTTGATTGTCGTGGTATGCCTTTGATAAAAGGTCCTGATGAAATCGGGATTTCAGCATCAGGAATCATTTATGACCGATTTGGACGCGTACTTCTTCAAAAACGAACTGACATAGGTTGGTGGGGGCTACCAGGAGGCCGTCTAGAAATAGGAGAAAATTTGACCGACTGTGTGGAGAGAGAGGTCCTAGAGGAAACTAACATCACAGTGAGGGCAAAAGCATTGATAAAATTGTATTCCGATCTTACAGAATACACTGCTATCCAATATCCAAACGGAAAACTGGTCCAGTACGTGACTGCATTATTTCTTTGTGAAAAAATTTCAGGGTATTTGATTATCTCAAATGAAAGCACTGATATAGGATATTACGACCCTCAAAATTTCCCGAAAAACACTTTACTCTCTACCAAACTAAGGGTAAAAGATGCACGCGAATTCTCTAGATCAGATAAAGGATATTTTGATGTCATTGAATTGGAAAAATGATCCGGACTTAAGTTCCAAAAGTGATATGGACTACCTACAGGATTTGATCGAATCCCTCACCTCTCTTTTACATTCAACTCCAGAAGATAAAGTTCTATTGTTCCGCAGGGGCAACGCATACCTAGATAAAGGAAAGTATGAAGAAGCTATATTGGATTATTCAGCAATAATAGGAATGGATCCATCAGATTCTATTTCATTAAACAATAGGGGAATTTGCTTACGATGCCTTGGTGACCCTGATAATGCAATCAGGGACTTCAATAAAGCAATCGAATTAAACAACGAATATAGGGATGCCTATAATAACCGGGGCATGGCACTCTCAGATAAAGAGGATTACCCCAACGCTATCAATGATTTTACTCAGGCCATAAAAATTGATAGTGAATATTGGTATGCATATAACAACCGTGGCATGGCGTTGTGGGCTACTGGGGAAAAGGATTCTGCCGTTGTTGACTACAACAAAGTAAGATCGTTAATTGGTTCTTAAATACTATTCGTTAAAATATATCTTGTTTTGGCCAACTATTTTTAGGGTTTTGTGAGGGTCTATTACTGGAGGGCCGTCCCCGGTTAAAACTATCGTGATTGAATCTCGATTTCGTAAAGGTATTGATCGCTCACCATCTAAAGCTATGGTGCATGGAGATCTTTTCACCACATATGGATGGTTTGGGATCATGTGAGAAATATTCTTGATTCCAACTTTGGCAATATTACCTGCAGTCAGAGGAGCAGAAACATACTTGGAATCGATATGTTTCTCTATTTCAATGTGAAGTCCATGGGAATCCGTTTCGGATATTGGGTTCGTAAGACCTCCGATAGAGGAAAGTCCTATACTGTCAGGTTTGGCAACAGCTAAAAATATCTCCGACACTGTGTTTATATCCCAAATAGCCCGTGCACCAACATAGGTTTCTGTCGATATAGCGATGTCCACTAAAGCCGTATCAATCAGATCCATTGCCATATCCCGGCTCTTATACACATTCATTTTTTTACACCTAGGGGCACATAACTCTCTATCGACTAGGTGACCTGCCACAGTTCCTGCGGCCATACCCGCTAATGTTCCCTCAATCAAGAATGGAAACACATTATTGGTACCGGTAGACAATGGCATAATCGGAACCTCGCATGTGCCTAAAGCCACGGCACGATTGGTACCGTCACCCCCCAAAGTAACAATGGCAGAAACACCTTGATTTTGCATCAATTTTGCTGCGGTAATGGTATCTTGTTCGGAATTGAGAATACTCATTTCAAGAAACCTTACAGAAATGTCCTCCTGTAAATTAGAGACAGCTTCTTGTGCGATACGTCCATAATCCGGCATAAGTAATACTTCATTTACGCCAACCCCGGAAAGTCCTTTAATGACTCTCCGTAGAAGATTCACCTTTTCTTGATTTGAAACGAATCTGCTTTGAGAAATAAGTCGTCTTATGTCCTTTCCAGCCGATGGGTTCGCTATTATTCCAACTGTAGTCATTTACCAGGTGCCTAACATCTTTACTTTTCTATGAAGCAGATTATAGTGTTTCATAAGGATTGTTTGTTGATATGACTGGAATTAAAAATGGACCGAAAACAAAAAAACTGAAAGTTAAAGCGGTTTCTGATTTGCTTTCCGATATTTATGGCTCTATCCCTTGGAAACCCCGATACAATGCCGCCGAGGAATTGGTCTATACCATTTTGTCCCAACACACCTCGGACATCAATTCAGAAAGAGCTTTTCATAACATATTAGCTGTATTCGGTGATTTGGATCACATAGCCGATGCTGACGTTGATGACATTGAAGTTGCTATAAGGCGTGGCGGGCTCTCAAAAACAAAGGCTCCGCGGATAAAGTCGATTCTTAACGAAATCAGAGAAGAGTTGGGTTCTTTTGATCTTAGCTTTCTAGCTGAAATGCCGCTCCAAGAAGCGAAGGCCTGGCTTATAAATCTAAAAGGGGTGGGGCCAAAAACTGCGGCCATAATTCTCTGTTTTTCGTTCGGTATGCCTGCTATGCCTGTAGATACTCACATTTACAGAGTGGCCCAACGGCTCTCTTTGGTGGGGAAAAAAATATCGGCTGAGAAGGCCCACGATATTTTAGAATCATTAGTAGCACCGGAAGAGGTATTCCAATTCCATATGTACTTAATTAAGCATGGACGAGACACTTGCAAAGCCCAAAATCCCAAATGCAATCAATGTTCTCTGACTGAATTATGTCCTTCATTCAAAAGGTATCAATAGGGTGTGAATGCCACTAGTGTACTAGAATATATCTCATTGTAAATTATTGAAAATACAACGAAGGGTTACTATGAAAGTAGGAATTATCAATGTCACAGGCTATGCCGGAGCAGAGGTTGCCCGAATTTTAAGTGAACACGACGAGGTCGATATTGCTTGTGTAACTGGTCGGAGTGGAGCCGGTAAAAATATTTCTGACGTTTTTCCTCATTTGGCTAATTTAGATATAGAAATATCGCCAAGTTTGGACAAAAGTGTAGATTTTGTGTTTTCTGCACTACCCCATGCTGCCAGCGCAGAGGCTTTAAAAGACGCGATCAACTCTGGAATAAAAGGCGTAGATATCAGCGCAGACTTCCGTATTCGGGACCTGAACACTTATTCGGAATGGTATAACGTAGAACATCCTTGTCCAGAACTTTTGGAATCCAGTGCATATGGATTGCCGGAACTGCACCGTTCTGCAATCAAGGACTGTCAAATTGCGGCCAATCCCGGGTGCTATCCTACTGCTTCCATATTAGGCCTCGCACCAGCCTTGGAGGCGGGAATTATAGAACCAGAGGTCATCGTTGATGCTAAATCTGGAGTCTCAGGAGCTGGCAGGGGCCTCTCGCTCAAAATCCATTATTCAGAGGTAAATGAAAACATAAGTGCATATGGGCTGGATGGCCATCGCCATATGCCAGAAATATCACAGGAATTAGATTTACTATCTGACCAGCATGTCAACCTCACTTTCCTACCTCACCTGATCCCGATGACCCGGGGTATATTGGCTTCTTGCTACGCACCTTTAAAAAATAGTTTTATCGAAACAGTAGGAGACCTAAAATCAGAAGTAAAGGCTCTTTATACAGACTTCTACAAAGACGAAAGATTTACTCACGTTATTGATTCTCCTCCAATGACAAAACAGACTCTCGGCAGTAATGACTGCGTAATATATCCGACGGTCGACGTCAGGGCAGGTAGATTGATTGTAATCAGTTGTATAGACAACCTGGTGAAGGGTGCTGCAGGCCAGGCCATTCAAAACATGAACATCATGTGCGGAATGCCTGAAGAACTTGGATTAACCCAATTGGCGATATATCCATAAGGTTTTTTACTCTAAATAATCGTTGCTCTATCCCAAACGAGGACATAGACTGTTTAGTGTTGTTTAAACAACAGACGAATTTTTGATACTAACACGGCCCCATCGTCTAGCGGTCTAGGACACCGCCCTTTCAAGGCGGAGATCGCGGGTTCGAATCCCGCTGGGGTCACATGACTATTTATTTTAGGAAGGCTCTTTTTGAAATTTAACGACCTTGGTCTCGACAAGCGTCTAATGGCTGGTATTCGATCAGCTGGTTATACGACGCTCACTCCAATACAGAATAAAGCTATACCTCTTGCAATAGAAGGCCGGGATTTATTGGGTTTAGCACAAACCGGAACTGGAAAGACTGCTGCCTTTGCAATTCCATTATTACAAAAATTGTCAGCCGGATACACGGGCAAAATAAGAGCTTTAGTAATAGCCCCTACAAGAGAGCTAGCTGACCAAATCCACCAACATATATCTCAGCTAAGCTCAGGGTTGAAGACCAGATCCATTACCTTGTATGGAGGAGTTTCTAAAAATCCTCAAGACGAAAAATTACAAAAAGGTGTAGACATAGTAGTTGCCTGCCCGGGTCGTCTGTTGGATCACCTCAGAGAATCAACTATCGATTTGTCAACTTTAGACACATTGGTGTTGGATGAAGCCGACACAATGTGCGACATGGGTTTCCTCCCTGATATTCGAAAGATAATCAATCATTTACCAGCCAAGAGGCAAACCCTATTTTTTGCCGCTACCATGCCAAGTGATATTAGAAATTTGGCCAAAGATATTTTGGTTAACCCAACTGAAGTTCAGATAGGGGTTATAGCTCCAGCAAAAACAGTTGCCCATTTTCTTTATCCGATCACAGAAAAGCTTAAAAGCCAGTTGTTTTTCCGACTAATAGACACCACAGCGACAGGTCAAGTAATAGTATTCACGAGAACAAAACATCGAACCAAAAGGCTGTTCGCGGAGCTAGATAAGAGAAAATACAATGCAGCAGCCCTTCAAGGTAATATGTCGCAAAATAAACGGACTCAAGCCATAAATGGTTTTCGGAAAGGTAAATTTGACTTTTTAGTGGCTACTGACATAGCCTCCCGCGGTATTGATATTCCAGAAATCACACATGTAATCAACTACGATATGCCAAACACTGTAGACGCATATATTCATAGGATCGGGCGCACAGGAAGGGCAGAGAATCTTGGTGAAGCCATAACTCTTTCAATACCCGAAGACGAATCAATGATTACCAGAATTGAAAAAATCCTGAAATCACAGATTGAAAGAAAAACCGTTAATGATTTTAGCTACGGAACTTCGTTTGATCCCGACAGACGATCAACTCCGAGTCAGAATTTAAAGTCGCAAAGTTCAAGAAATCATGCTAGACGTTCATCCGGTTGGAAAAGAAGGAAAGAATCGGGAACCAATTATGGCTCTGCGAAGGCCGGGGTGAAATCAGTTCGGTTTAATTAATCCGATAAGGCAGAATACACCAGCGAACGTAATTCTCTTCGGACATTGTATGTACTAGAAGGTATTAACTGAGTCATAAAAACTACTGCCATGTCTTCTAATGGATCTATCCAAAAAGCTGTACTGGCGGCTCCACCCCAAGCTAATTCACCCTTACTGCCAGAAACCTGTGAGGCTGCTGGGTCCAGCAAAACTGAAAATCCCAAACCAAACCCGACCCCGGTGTATGAAGTTTCACTCCATCTCCCATACGCACAACTCCTTAAGTCCTTTCCGTTCGTAAGATGATTAGAGCTCATCAAATCTAGAGTTTTTCGGCTTAATACCCTGTGTCCCTCTAGACTCCCTCTTCCTAAAATCATTTTGCAAAACGCCATATAGTCATCCAATGTTGATACGAGACCTCCTCCACCAGAAAGCAGGGTAGGGGGATTGATGTAAGACCCAGAATGAGCGTCATCGATCAATATCGGCTCCTTCCCTTCCCTATACTCGTAATTGGACGACAAACGCTGGGTTTTGAGGGAAGGAACATAGAATCCGGTATCGAGCATCCTCAAAGGTTGAAAAATTTCTTCTTCTAAAAACCTATCTAAAGATTTACCGGTTAGGACTTCAATCAAGTATCCACAAACGTCTGTAGAAACCGAATAATTCCAAGCCGTACCCGGTGAAAATTCCAATGGGATA
>DTSF01000286.1 GCA_012965485.1 Dehalococcoidia bacterium | reverse complement strand
GATATCCGGATCATTGACTGTGATATGTTCGATTCTTATGCAAGAGCACACATAAAAGGGGCGGTTGGTATAAAAGTGCACCATTACATCAAGCACCCTTCGTATTCTCAAGATTCCAAGTCATACCCACTGGTCGCGGAACCAGATGTTGTTAAAGAACTTTTTGAAAGTATGGGCATCGGAGATGATACTACTGTAGTGAGTTATGACAGTGGTGGAAGTCTATGGGCTAGTAGATTTTGGTGGGTATTGAACTATTACGGGCATAAAAATGCCAAAGTGTTAGATGGTGGATGGAAAAAATGGTTCGATGAAGGTAGGCCAGTGTCAATTGAACCCCCTTCACCAAGGGAGGTTGCCTTTACACCGTCTGCTGATGAAACGTTAATATGCACTTTAGATCAAGCCGTTTCCAAGATCGATGATTCCGATGTTGTTTTCCTTGATGTAAGGTCGGATGGGGAATGGGATGGGACAAATTCAAGAGGTAATTCTAGGTCGGGCCGGGTTCCTGGGTCTGTTCATTTGGAATGGTTGAATTTCATAACAGATGACAAATACCACACTATAAAGAGTCCTTCTGAGCTTAGAGATATGCTAAAAGCTGTCGGGGTTACCCCAGAAAAAGAAGTAATAACTTATTGACAGGGTGGAATCCGTGCGGCGCACGGAGTGTTTGTTCTTACACTTTTAGGGTATGAGAACAAAAGAAATTACGACGGTTCAATGGGTGAGTGGGCTAATCGGACCGATACACCTTTAACAATGTAATTCTTAGGGTTACTAGATTCTCTAGATTTCAAAATGGGAGATTCCATGGGTAGATCGATTCATCATCCTGTTGGGCTTATACATAATTCACCTTCTAGTACTTTCAATGGGTATACGTTATTCAGTACCAATGGTGGTAACCATGCCACCATGATTGATAATCTTGGGCGAGTCGTCCACAGATGGAATTATGATGGCGGAATAGTCTATGCCTATCTTCTACCAAACGGAAACTTATTGGCTAGAACCAAACCTCCCGGAGATGTAGAAATTGTGAAAGATCTGGGTGGATCTTCAGCCTCGCTTATAGAGATGGATTGGGATTCAGAAATTGTGTGGGAATACAAAGATCCTATGTTGCATCATGATTATGCGAGGTTACCCAACGGTAATACAAGTGCTCTTTTATTTAAAGAACTGGATGAAGAGATTTCTCAACAGGTAAAAGGAGGCCATCCTAAAGAGGATGACCCTAAAAGAATATTAGGGGATGTTATAAGAGAGATTACTGAAGATGGCGAGACAGTAAATGAATGGGAAATCTACAAGGAATTGGATTTTGAGGAAGATGTGATATGCCCTTTAGAGCATCGGAGGGAGTGGACTCATGCCAACTGCTTGAATTTGATGCCTAATGGAGATTTTTTAATAAGCTTTCGAAATATTAGCACCGTGGGGATAATTAGTAGGGAAACTGGAGAATTTCTTTGGAAATGGGGCCCTGGAAATGTGTTTCACCAACACCATCCTACCGTTTGGAAAATGGGAACATATTAATATTCGATAACGGTAGTCACTCCCAGGGTGCGGATAGATCTCGCGTAATTGAGGTAAATCCAATAACAAATGAAATTGAATGGGAATACACTGAGACTCCAGCTATGGCGTTTTATAGTTTTCATATAAGCAGCGCCGAAAGACTGGCCAATGGGAACACTTTAATTTGTGAGGGTGCTTTCGGAAGAATTTTTGAGGTCACCAAAAACGGTAACGTTGTTTGGGAATACATAAACCCTTTCTACTCTCCTGATTTAAGATCGGGAGACCCAACAAATATGGTATTCAGGGCCCATAGATACTCGCCAGAAGACCCCGCTCTTGACGGAAGAGATTTGAATCCTGACATTTATAGCAATATAAATCGACTATATGCGGGTAGTGATGATAACAAAAATCGTTTGATTGTAAATTAAGTTCAGAAAAACGAAAATTGTAAGGAGGATTTCATGAATTTGTTATTAATGAGTGGTGGTAGGCATCCATATGAGGAATCAACTCCAGTGCTTAAAGGTTTTTTGGAGTCGGCGGGCCATACTGTTACCGTAAGGGAA
>DTSF01000285.1 GCA_012965485.1 Dehalococcoidia bacterium | reverse complement strand
CAGGAATGTGTAACTTGGGGTAGTGATGGATATGCATACGCAGGCGGAGAAGGGGGCCAGTTATATCGTATAAATGTTGCAGAAAATAAATTCGAGCAATTTTCTCAGGCCCCGAACTTTGTAGGAGGCATGTGTCAGGACGGGTCGGGGAATCTGTATTTTTGTAGTGGCAACAGAGTCTATAAAGCTAATTCAAAAGGGGATATAAGCGAATATTCTTCGGGAACCCCAGCCGTTCCAATGGTTGGGCCTAATTATCCTGCCTTTGACAAAAATGGAAATCTTTACGTTACAGATTCTGGTGAGTGGGAAAAGGATAACGGAAGGATATTCAAGATTAGCCCCGGCGGTCCAACGAAAATTTGGTCAGAAGCGTTACACACTTTTCCCAATGGGATTTGCCTTTCTTCCGATGGATCGTATTTATATGTCGCCGTCAGTTTGAACCCGCCTCGTATTGAACGAATACCCATCGGCCCGGAAGGTGAAGCACGGAAGCCAGAAATTGTTGTTGATATGCCAAATACTGTCCCTGACGGACTGGCCTTTGATTCGCTAGGGAACCTATATATCTCCTGTTATAGGCCGGACAGCATATTTAGATTGGATCCTGAGGGCACCCTGGAAGTTTTGGCTCAAGACTATGAAGGTACCCTTATGGCTGCCCCTACAAACATAGCTTTCTGTGGGGATAATTTGGACGACCTGTTGAGCGCAAACCTGGGGCGATGGCACATAAGCAGATACAACCTTAAGGCTTCCGGGCTACCTTTGAACTATCCGGTTATTTAGCAGGGGTTTCCTGTCAATAAATTGGTTTTCGTTATGGTCTTCTTCTAGGGGGCCCACCAGCAGGTCCACCGGGTTGTATTTGGTTTGACACAACCGAGCTTGGTGTTCCTTTGTAGCATCCCACCGTGTAAGGGTATTCGATCGTTGAGTGGTAGTGATATGCCAATGAACCATGATCATGCCCGTGACATAAGTCTAAATCATCATTCGACATCTCAATGCCGCCTTCACCCTTATATCCATAAATAGGGAAACCATCGTTGATGTATCCAACAATTCCTGAATGGCCATCGCTTAGAGATTCATTATCTAGACGGTCTGGAATGAAATGGTAGTGGTAGTTACTACCTGCAGGGTGTCCGCCAAAAACATCGACGATCTCCCTCGCAACTGCATCTTCGCCGCGGGCATCGGCTGCGTTGTAAATAACTACCCCATTCTTAGTAACTCCTATGGCACCAAGTGATACACAGGTTGGAGTTGGGTTTTTTGAAGGGTTCGCTGAATATGAAAAAGAACTGTTTTGGGATGCCGGGATCCCCGGGTTACCGTCAATTTCAGTTAGGATGGGATAATCTGTCATCGGCCAGGCACCAATCTTTTTGTCGACAGGCAGATTGTTAATTGTGATTTCACGGGTTTGGTCTGACAAACCTTCTGTGTAGCTACCAGGGTCAAAACCTGATTTTGTTTCAGGGAGCCATAATTTTTGCAGTAAATTCCATGTGCTTTCGGCAAAATTAATCCATGTAATTTTGTCCTCTCTTGATCCCGGTGCATTTGGGTTTTTGTCATTACAGGAATACAAATAACCTTTCTTAGGAACAAAGGTCGTGAAATAATCATCTCCCAACCTTAACTCAGTACAATCCGGCCCCTGGTCGTCCCTGCATAAATCCGGATTTATTGTGAATTCTGTAGAGGTCGCGTTATCAGAAATAGAGATTAATGTCACAGTAGTAGGGAAAATCTCTTTCAGTGATCCGGCCGTGCTGTCAGGGGAGGTGTCCACTGGCTGTGTAGAAATTTCTTGCGGTCCGCAGGCTAGTAATAACAAAACCATTGTGACCATTGTTAGCACCAATACCGAGCCGGTTTTTACATTTCGATGCATTTTCCAAATAAACCTCGTAAAAGATAATTCCAAAATACGTTGAATTGAGGTTAATAAAAAAGTAAAAAAAGCCCTAAGAACTTTTGATCAAGTTGTACCTCAGATTTAATAGGCATCACCTGAGCCTATAATCGGTGACATGGTTAGGGACTTCAACTCCTGGTAAATTCCGCTTATCAGCAATAGGAGAACCCACTACCTGTTTAATTGGAATCACTCCAGCCCAAATTGGTAATTGGTAGTCCTCTTCATCATCAATTGGTCCCCCCGTTCGGACTTTTACGGATGCTTCCTCTATTGGTATCGTAAAAACAGTAGTTGCTTTGACCTCTTGGCTAGTTATCTTTCTAAGCGAACCCCATCTTCCAGGAAGTATTTTGTTTACAAATTCTTCCAGTCGCACCTCTTTTTCATTGTCATCTAACTTTCGGGCTTT
Source organism: Dehalococcoidia bacterium (assembly GCA_012965485.1). The sequence goes on along the minus strand of DTSF01000285.1, from coordinate 5,451 downwards.
TCCAAACAAAGTGACAGATCGATAGTTTGCGGAATGGTGCATTCCTGATCGTGCCAGCACAAGCCCGTCTAACATCATCACGTTTATAGCGACTGGGCTATCAACAATTGATCTCAAGAAACGACTTGCCGAAGATCCATGCCAGTAAAAATCATTCCCGGACCTCCATTGCAAAGTTGGTGTTATATACGGTTCTCCATTGATCAGATAGGAAACATGACACATAGGCGTATCATCTATAATCTCGTAAGCTGATTTTCTGTCATAGGAGCCTCTGTCTGGGATTCTAATTACTTTAGTCTTTTCAGTGGTAAGCAGGTCTTTTTCAGGCATGATATTTTCCTTCTATATAGGGGGTATTTATGAATAAAACCAAAATAATCCTCGATACCGATCCGGGGAACGATGATCTTTTGGCCATAATTATGGCATTGAAATCCGATTTAATCGATATACGCGGTTTAACAATTGTAGGTGGGAATGCTTCACTAGAGAACACAACTAATAATGCATTGAGTTTACTCACATATATGGGTCGAATGGAGGTGCCTGTATACGTGGGAGATGCTAGTGCATTAAATGAAAGCTCAACCTCTCCTGAGGAATTTGACGAATTCAAATCTCATAGAATCGAAATTCATGGAGAGACTGGCCTTCACGTTTCATTGCCCAAACCATCTATTCGGCCCAGAGAGATGCATGCGGTAGATTTCATTATCAATGAAGCTGAATCTAATAAAGGAGAACTCATTCTGGTTCCAATCGGGCCTCTTACAAATATCGCTATGGCGATCAAAAAAGAACCAAATTTAAAGAACTGGGTAAAGGGTATTCACTTGATGGGTGGAGCCGTAAACGTTCGGGGCAACGTCACTGAGTATGCCGAATTCAATATCTATTGTGATCCAGTGGCTGCAGGTGAAGTTATGGCCTCGGGGATAGGAATAAAGTTATGTGGACTGGATATCACGAGGGAGACTTCCGTAAAAAGAGAAGAAACGGACTGGCTTGGCGGAAATTCTCCAGCCGAGAAGGTAATAAGGCACTTATTAGATACAGTGTTCAGAAGACTTCCTGATAGAGATTATTTCAGTTTGCATGACCCGATAACTGTCTTGTCGGTTTTATATCCAGAATTAATTGATTGGGAAATGTACGACGTTTCGGTTGTCTGTACTGGCTCTGAATTTGGCAAAACTATTGGGACGCCTAACATTCATGGAACCGTCGCGGTTGGAGTAAATATCGATCAGGAACTGGCAAAACAAAAAATATCCCAAATATTATCAACCTGATTTAAATTTTCAGGTCAATTAACAAACCTCTAAATTAATTCCTTCCACCATTCCTAAATTGTTCATCCACCTCCACTTGGAATCCGTTAGCTAGAGAGTTAGTTTGGTTAGCCATACCTACTACGGCCATAAGCTCTGTAAACATTTCATCTGTCATACCCTTTGCCCTTGCTGCAGTTGTGTGGCTGTTAGTACAGTAATTACAGTTGTTGGTGGCGCTTACCGCAACGTATATCATTTCTTTCGTAAGGGAATCTAGTGCCCCATCTGCCATGACAGATTTCACCCCATTCCAAGTCCTTTTCAGCAGTTCCGGTTGGGTGGCAAGTGCTTTCCAAAAGTTGTTGATCCAGTTTGAGCCCCTTGTAGCCATAATGTCCTCATAGACTGACCGCACTTCTTCTGTTGCATCTTCGTATTCTATTAGTGGGGTTATGCTCATTGTGTAGCTCCATAATTAAAATTCAGATATTTCAGCGGTAACTTGAGATCATAAGTTTGAAAGCCGATGGGTAATTTCATCTAACAATAGCCCTATGCGAGTGGCGAATTATTGGAAACGGGAAATAGATTAGTCTTCAGAAATGCCCATCGACATAACCCGATCTATCTTTATGGTATACCTGTTGCTACTCCAATTCTCAAAACTTGCAACATACTCGTCCCCGCCTTTTAGGCCCAAATATCTTCTGGATATGGGGCGGAGTTCTTGTTCCATATCACCTTTTGCCACGTCAGATATCTGCCCTGCGATACTCACGTATCTGTAGGGTGCGGTTTCTGTTTGCATTACAAGGGAGACTGGAGTGCCAATTTCCATTAATTTCCCTTTCTGTGTTTTTGGATCTGCCATAAACCAGAGAGTGTCATTAGGTTCATATTGGTACCAGATGGGAGTTGAATGTGGGGCCCTTTTCTCACGGTGGATTGCCAATATAGCAATATGGACTTCCGATAGAAAATCAGCTATTAATTTGCTAGTCATAAGTCAGCTTCTTTCGTTATGCTGTGTACCTGTTTATCCAGGAAAGCATTCTCGTTAAGTACTCTTTCCGCATTTTAAGATTTCCTGTCCGCATGAACCCATGGTTTTGGCCTGGGAAGCGAACAAATTCGACTACCTTTCTTAATCTTTTCAGCGTCACGAAGTACTCTTCACTCTGTGAGATTGGAACCCTGTAATCGGAGTCCCCATGCATAAGTAGGGCAGGAGTACTAACATTTTCTGCGTAGCTTAATGGTGACCTAAAATCGTATTCTTTTTTAATCTCTGTTCTGGTTCCACCCATCTGCCTCTCACCAAAATTAACCCCTATGTCTGCAGTTCCGTAAAAAGATGCAAGATTAGTTACGGGTGCCCCGATCACAGCACATCTGAATCGGTCGGTATGACCAATCGCCCATGAACTCATAAATCCACCGTAGCTATATCCGGTAACGGCGAGTCTTTCAGAATCAACATAATCTTGCACGCACACGTGATCGAGAGAGGCCATGATGTCGTTGTAATCCTCACCGCCCCAGTCTCCGAGCACGGGCAGCATGTAATCTCTCCCGTATGTTGAGGTACCTCTCGGGTTTACCGCCAGAACGAGATATCCGTTCGATGAAAGTAACTGCCTGGTTATATCAAAGGAGTTAGCGAATAACCCATGAGGGCCGCCATGAATATTTACTACAAGGGGATATTTTTTCGATGGGTCGAACCCTGTCGGATAAAGTAATACTGACTCGATATCCAGCCCAGATCTATTCAAAGAAAACCTGTCGGTTTTACCAACCATCCGTTCTGAAAAATACTCAGAGTTAAGGTCGCTTACCATCTGTAATGAATCATCTGAGAGGGTTCCTTGAAAGACTTCGTGAGGCCTTTCAGGTGTCGAGTAAATGCATGCGAATCGCTTACGTGAATCGTCGAATTCACAGGCTGTTAGCTGTCCTCCCAGATCGACTACTTTATTCTGACCGGATTCACCAATTTTTGCCTCATAAATGTGTGATTCAGCGCCAGATTGGCCTGCAAATAAAATGACTCCGTTCTTATCGATAAGTAAGGGAGACCCATTTTTTGCAGGATAGTTCCCGCCAATAGGAGCGACGTTATCATCGGTAACTCTGACTGGATCAGAGTCAGATGAGAGTATGAAGACAGATCCCTGGTAATAACTGTGAAGTCGAAAATCCTCAGATCCAATAACTGCAAGTGAATTGCTATCTGGAAGCCAGCTAACTGAACACGCATCAGCGAGTCCTTTAGACCAGCAATCAGTTTTGCCTGAAGATAAATCTAATACCTTTACTTCGTTTCCGGCATGAAAATCTCGCTCTGGCATCGCGTCTGAAATGAAAGCTAACTTCGAGCCATCAGGTGACCATGAGGGTATTCCTTGATCTCCGTCATCAGAGGTGAGTTGTTTTGATCCTTTAGTAGCCATATCCACGTCAAAGATCTGGGTAACACTGTTGCCGCGCCAGCGCAGTTCATCATGCCTGTACCTTATCCTTGATACAGGAACTACCTGGATTTCATCATCGTCGCTTTCACCATCATAATCAGGATCGACATCTGCGACCGCGGCAAATCCTGTACTGTCAGGTTTCCACGAGAAATCCCTTACGCTCTCCGGCAGCGAAGTGACCATGCTAGCTTCACCCCCAGACATCGGTAATACCCAGATCTGTTTTTCCCCTTTTGAATCATCTCTTAAAAAGGCAATTGATGAGCCATCTGGTGAGAATTTGGGATTCCCGTCTGTATTACCACTCGTTAATTCTCTAGGGGCAGAATCTGAGTCCTTTATATCTTTGATCCAAAGGGAATTATTTAACTTTTCTGACTTGATGTCCGGTTTGGAAACTCCGTACACAGCCAGGTTTCCATCAGGCGAAATGGATACTCCGGTAGGATTTGCTAGTTCATAACCGATACCCGGAGTTATTGGTTTTTGCGTCACCTTGCCCTCTCTGAAGTTTTTGTCAGCATATTTACCTTGGGACAGATATTTTTTTTGGTACAGCCTGACGCAAGGGTTCGATGTATTGGACTCCAAATTCGCAGCATGCTCCCACTATTTGAACTCCCTGATCAACCCACGCTTTTGCAGCATCAATGTAGTCTTCCACGGATTCTTCATTTTCTATGGAGTGGTTATGCCATTTTGCTAAAGCGGCGGATTGCCTTCCCGCATCAGGATATACCATCACAGGGCCTGACCATTCCTTTAAAATCACTTTTACTGCCCTGTTGGCAATGGCGATTCTTGTATGGAAAATGGAGATCACATCTGGAGCAACCGAAATAGCCTCATTTACAGCTTCACTTAATGTTAAATCTTTCATGGTTCGGGATCCCTCATAAAAAGTGCCTTCTGCGATATCTGTGGGGTTCTGCTGCCCTCCGGCCATAATAGTATCCTTTGAATCAATATATGCATTGAAGCCGATCCAAACTGGTAGGCCTGTTTCCTTTGCTGCCTTCGCCTGAATAATCCTGGCTTCATTATCACGACCCATGGCTTCCACGATGAAGAAATCTACACCTGCTTCTGCCATGATGCTGGTGGCCTCACCGTAGTATTGTTTTAATTCTTCAGCAGATACCTGAGGGCTCGACGAAAATGCTCCAAATCCTATTTCGCCTGTTCGCGGATCTCTTCCTGTTATATGGCTGGATAATGAACCAGCAACGTATATGTCGCGACCATTGGAGGCTCTTTCTCTTGCTTCCTGAGCTAGGTGAACAGCACGGGCATTTATTTCTCTCACAAAGTCCCCATAGCCCGCGCGTTCGAGGGTTGGACGCAGAGTAGACCAGGTATTTGTGGTGATAATGTCTGATCCAGCCCTAATATGGCGTTCATGCATCTGAACGACACTCGAGGGATGAGTGTAATTTGCAGGGCCGCTCCATGCCACAAAGTCCATAGGTACCCCCATGGATTGAAGTTCAGTACTTACCGCGGCATCGTGAATTATCGTGTCTCCTCGGTCTAGTCGGGCCTTAAGATCCTTGTAGCCTGCCATTTTTCTTGTCTCCTCAGGACTGGTGGAATTACCTCCTATACATAATACCTACCGGGGTGATGTATGGCATACTCTAAAAACATAGAAATTTTGGATTCCGATGATGAAAATTACAAAAATCAATACATATCAT
>DTSF01000284.1:1857-2117 GCA_012965485.1 Dehalococcoidia bacterium | reverse complement strand
ATTAGTGCAGAAAGATTTGCCAAAGGAGGAAGCTAGTGAGTAAAACACGAGATATCTTGCTATTATCGGGCGGAAAAGATAGCACCGCACTGGCCCTCTATATGAAGGATAATTACTCCGAAATAGAACTAGAATATGTATTCAATGACACTCACAAAGAACTTCCAGAGACCTATGAATACCTTTCAAAAATCGAGGGCTATCTCGGTAAGGAAATTACGAGGCTGACAACGGAGTCTGGCGGTTTTGATCATTTCCTA
>DTSF01000284.1:0-1847 GCA_012965485.1 Dehalococcoidia bacterium | reverse complement strand
GTGATTTTTTACCGAATCACAAAATGAGGTGGTGCACGAAGGAGCTAAAGATTAAGCCCTTCGAGAAGTATGTTGGGACTGATCCCGTCAACATCTATGTTGGGATACGGGCCGATGAGAATCGGAAGGGATATATCTCGACTAAACCTAACATGCATCCAGTGTACCCATTCATAGAAGATGGAATCGCAAAGGATGATGTTTTACGAATTCTGGAAGATTCTGGTTTGGGGTTGCCGGATTATTATTCTTGGAGGTCACGATCTGGCTGCTATTTCTGTTTCTTCCAAAGAAAGGTTGAGTGGGTAAAACTGAAGGAGGAGCATCCTGATTTATACGAGCTTGCCAAGCAATACGAAAAACCGGATGAAAATTTCACTTGGTCTGCGACCGGTGAAAGTCTGGTAGATATGGAAGATCCTGAGCGAATTGAGAGCATTAAAGAGAACCACGCAAAGAGGCAAGCCAACGCAATAAAGAACCGCAAACCCCAAACCCTCGGTGAGATGTTTGCGGGTGAAATTGATGATTTTGATGAGGAATCTGGTTGCCTCATTTGCCATCTTTGATTAATGGCCTCTTCTCCAATCTACCTGGATAATTTCGCCACAACGCCTTGCGATCCATTAGTGATTGAACTAATGGTGCCCTTTTTTGGAACCAATTATTCAAATCCCTCAAGCTCGACACATGAGGGGGGACGCAATGCCATGGCAGCCGTCTCTAGAGCAAGAGAACGCGTGTCATCTTTGATTGGATGTTCTCAACGCGAAATAGTATTCACAGGCGGTGCGACCGAGAGTAATAACCTGGTTATCAAAGGGATATCTAACCTAAATTCTGATAGGAAAAAAATCATCACAACAAAAATAGAACATGAGGCCGTATTGCAAACCGTAGATCAGCTAAGAAAGGATGGTTTCGAAGTGATTGAACTCGGCGTTACAGAAGGAGGCATTGTAGATCTAAATCAATTTCACAGTCTGATTGATGAGGATACATTGCTCGTGACTGTGATGCTTGTCAACAATGAAATTGGAACAATCCAACCTGTGAAAGAGATTGCAGACATATCGAGAAAAGTAGGTGCTATTGTACATTCGGACGCAGCGCAGGGCGTCGGCAAAATTCCTGTTGACATGAATGTATTGGGAGTGGATTTCATGTCAATCAGCGCTCACAAAATGTATGGTCCAAAGGGGGTGGGCGCACTCTACGTCCGGGGCGGTGCCGCTAAGACAAAATTGGAACCGCTGATGTTTGGTGGCGGCCAAGAATCTGAGTTGAGACCTGGAACGCTGAATGTGCCTGGGATCGTAGGCTTTGGTAAGGCCTGTGAGATCTCTCAGGAGAATTTGGAATCGGAAACCCAGCGAATCACTGAGCTTCGAAACCAGCTTCAAGACAACATTGAAAAAACGATTCCAGGGGCAGTCATAAACGCCAAAGAAAGTTTCAGGATTCCCGGGAGTCTGAGCATCACTTTTCCGGGAATAGATGCTGAAGCACTGATCATGAACATGCCTGAACTAGCGCTAAGCACAGGATCCGCGTGTAAATCCGGTGCACCTTCCCCCTCTCATGTCTTGGAAGCTATTGGAATAGAACGCGAGTTGGCCTATTGCACTCTAAGAGTGTGTTTGGGCCGGTTCACCACAGAGAAAGATATCGAAACGACTGTTAAGTTATTCTCCACGGCTTACAAACGGTTAGTAAATTTAATTGATTAAACTTTAAGAAGAGGGTAATGATTCCATTAAAGTGGATAATTTTATCCAGTGAATGTCTGTCATAAGACAAAGAAAGAAAAGAAAAAACAATTTTCGAAATCATTCCCTTATAGTGTT
>DTSF01000283.1 GCA_012965485.1 Dehalococcoidia bacterium | reverse complement strand
AATTTGCCGAAACAATTAGGAAATTACTCCTTCTATGGCCGAACACATCCTTTGCTGAAAATGGAGATAAGCTAAAGGACTCTTTTTTAGAGGTAGCGGTTGATAAATTGTCTGAACATCCAAATGTTGAAAGATATTATCCTGCCCCACCTGCCGAAGGAGGGCCCGGAGCTACAATAGCCGTATTGGCATTATCGCTCTAATCTGAATTAGATTTACAGTTGATAACAGCCCCCCAAGTGGCCACGCAAAACGGCACCATATATGTAAGTGGTACCTTCCAAATTAGGGCCTTATAGAAATTACCAGAAACTATAAAATCGCCCTGGTTCAACAGAATTAAAATTGTTCCAACCAGACTTGCAGCCATTAAAGAGCGCTTCAACATAGGAAAATACGCCAATAAACACCAAAAATGCCGATACTCAGGCGAACCATTGGGGCTGACTAAATAAGTAGCACCGCTTATCGTTTCTTTACACCTGCCACAAATCAAGGATTTCTGCATCTTAGTCTCCAATCAATGACTCGCTGATTCTTGTACACTACTGCATTACGTGAGCCAAACCATTTTTACACATCCATCGAGGCTAAAACGATGAACATGTTTGATTTTGAGGCGAACCGACACCTGTCCAATAACGCCCCTTTGGCAGCAAGAATGCGGCCGACCAGTCTTGATGACATAGTTGGTCAGGCTCATTTAACTGGCAAAAATAGCCCACTCCGGAGAAGTATCGACGCGGGAAGGATTCCTTCATTTATTTTGTGGGGGCCACCGGGGACAGGCAAGACCTCCCTAGCGAATCTTATAACTTCAACTTCGAATTTCCATCTCGAAAAAATCAGTGCTGTCACTTCTGGCGTGTCTGAGTTGAGAAAATTAATTTCTGAATCTAAATCCCGACTAGGGATGTCGGGGCAAAGGACTGCTCTTTTTATTGACGAAATTCATCGATTTAATAAAGCACAACAAGATGCGATACTGCCACATGTAGAAGATGGCACTGTCACTTTCATAGGCGCCACCACAGAAAATCCGTCATTCGAAATAATTTCTCCACTTTTATCACGATGTAGAGTCTTCACATTAAATGGCCTGGAAAGGAAAGACATCGTCCACATATTAACCAATGCTCTGAATGATTCCGAGAAAGGTTTAGAAAAAAGAAATCTTTCCATTGAAGACGGCGTGCTCGAAAATATAGCTGCATTGTCCAGTGGGGATGCCAGATGGGCCTTGAACACATTAGAACTGGCAGCAGACTCCGCCTCTATCCAAGGCAATAAAATACTAATAAGTAAATCATTTTTGGATGAGGTGATAGAAACCAAGGCTCTCTCGCATGATAAAGCAGGAGACAAACACTTTGACACAATATCTGCGTTTATAAAATCCGTCCGGGCCTCCGACCCTGATGCTTCCGTCTATTGGTTAGCCAGGCTGCTCTTGGCCGGGGAAGACCTCATGCTCGTAGCTAGAAGGCTTGTTATATTAGCTAGTGAGGACATAGGATTAGCTGATCCCAGAGCACTAACAATCGCTGTTTCAGCTCAACAGGCTGCCCATTTCGTGGGAATGCCGGAAGCTCGGATCATACTATCAGAGGCCACAATATACCTAGCCTCCGCTCCTAAAAGTAATTCTGCCTATGAAGCGATAAATTCTGCAATGTCCGAAATTAAATCTTCAGGAGAAAATCCAGTTCCACTTCATTTACGCAATCCTGTGACTGATTTAATGTCACAGGAAAAATACGGACAAGGTTACAAGTATGCCCACGATTATCCCGAACATTTTGTCAGAACAGAAAATCTTCCCGAAAATCTTGGGACCAAGGATTTTTATTTGCCAGGAAATTTGGGTCATGAAAAATTTATAGCAGAACGACTAAACAAATGGTGGAAAGAGGAATACAAGGAATAACGATTGATCACTTTCCCGAAGCCACTTTGGCTCCAATGCGTATCATATTTTTAGCTATTCGGATAGCATTAATTATCACTACTGCTCCACCTGCTGCAACAGCTATTGGAGCACCCAATATTGCCGCAATCGCCCCAGCGTGAAATCCAGCTGACCCACTAAATCCCCAACATAAAGATTGAAAACTTAATACCCTACCCCTCATACCATCGGGAACCGACGTCTGGAGTAGTGTAGATAGCCCACTTTCGTAAATCACTCCAGAACCATAGGCAAAAGCCAGTAAAATCATCGATAACAGTAAAACATCAGAAAATGCAAAAGTAATCAATCCAAACCCAAACCCAAACAATCCATAAACCACCAATTTTCCTTTATTATCCACATCCGGCATTGCAGTTATACATACTGTAGAAATTGCGGCACCTAAAGCCCCGACTGACATGAGAAAGCCTAAACCTTGAGCATCCAATCCAAGCTCATCTCTTGCTATTACTGGCAGCATTGCTTCCACTGCCCATCCAAAAATTTCTGTGACCAAAATTGCAAGTATTAAGGAACGAACCATTGCGTTTTTGGCCACATATTTTGCGCCATAAACCAAATCCTCAAGGTGAGAGGAAGAGGAAATCTGTGGAGTTTTTATACCTTTCAGATTTAGAAAAACGATACTGGACACCAATAGTGCCGAAAATATAAAAGCGAACCCGAAATAAATTTCTCGAGCTATCAACCATCCTCCAGCGAGAGGTGCGATGACACCCATGACAGTCATCGAGAAGAAACTTGCTGCAGTTCCCCTCAGAAGATTTTGGGGGCCTACCAAATCTAATGTCATAGCCATTTTGCAGGGATGCCTTAGTGCATGAAATGCGCCAGAGCAGAACCCAAAACCCAAAACATGCCAAACCTCGATGGCTTCATAAAAAGCTACTATCCCCAAAAAGCCTACCAGCAGAATCTGTCCGAATTGGGTGATCACTAACAAAATTTTTCTGTTATAACGGTCTATCAAAACCCCGGCAGCTGGGCTAAACAAAGTCAACCCTACTCCAGAAACACCCGCAGTGACCCCAACCCAAAAAGCCGAATTTGTCTCCATTAGAACAATCCAACCTTGGAGCATAGGGCTTACCATCATGGCGGCGTCGTCGAACAAGAGACCATAGAAAAAACGGCGAAAAGCCTGATTTTTAAACAGGGATAGCATAAATAAATCGCGCCTAGTAACGCTATGGGGTCAATATTAAAGGCATTGGTATGATGCCGGCACAAGCGATGAGGTTATGATGTCATAGCATTGGCCATAACTTCTAAAACATAATCTATATCTTCGGAATCCACCCCGTAGTGGGTCACGAATCTCCACCGGGAATACGGTGAAGCTCCCTTTATTCCTTCCAACTCTAGTTTTTTCATCAATTCATTCTTATTAGGGTGTTCGACTTCAAAGAAAACTAAATTCGTGTCAACCGAGTCTGGGTCTATCGTTACACCATCTATCCTAGATAACCCTTCTGCCAATTTCTTTGCGTTGGCATGGTCCTCAGCCAAACGATCAACCATCTGGTCTAAAGCAACGATACCGGCCGCAGCGAGAAAGCCGGCTTGCCTCATCCCTCCACCAACCATTTTCCTCCATCTTCTAGCCTCTTCAACGAATTCGTGAGTCCCTGCCACAATCGAGCCTACAGGACAACTAAGTCCTTTTGACAAACAAAAACTCACTGTGTCCGCTTCCTTCAACATTTCATCAACAGGGGTTTCCAGTTTGACTGCCGCATTGAATATCCTAGCCCCATCCACATGAAGTGGCAGCTCATAATTACGGGCTACATCTGCGATCAGTTCGGTATCTTGTGGAGTAAGTACCCTACCTCCACAGTTGTTTTGAGTGTTCTCAATAGCTATAACTGCAGTGTGAGGATTATGGTTATTCGTTGAATCTCTTATGGCCTCTTCGACTTCTGAAGGATCAAGCATACCCCGAGCGTCATTCCTCACTGTATGGTAGGAAATCCCTCCAAGCGCTGCGGCTCCACCCGCTTCCGAACGGAAAATGTGTGACTTGTCGCCAAGGATTATTTCATCACCACGCCTACAATGAGACAACACAGAAATCAAGTTGCCCATTGTCCCACTGGCTACAAACACTGATGCCTCTTTACCTAGTTTCGCCGCTGCTATTTCTTCCAGTTTATTAACCGAAGGATCGTCATTAAAGACATCATCGCCGATTTCCGCCTTGGCTATGGCTTCCCTCATTTCAGGGGATGGATGGGTAACTGTATCGCTTCTAAGATCAACTTTCGTCATATAATTTTCACCAAGCTAAATTAATTCCAACTTTTACTTTTACATATTGATTCTAGCAACGGCTTTTCTTAATTACTATACTTATGCTTATTTTTAACTTTGAATTGATCTCTGTTTATGACCATTATTATTTTCTCGGGGCAATTATATGACTGATGCAACCAAAGAATTAGCGACATTATCAACCGAAACTTCCGAACTTGAATCCCTTTTGGAAACACCAAACCAAGTCAAAAGACCTCCTTGCGTTATCCTTTGCCATCCACATCCTCGATATGGGGGTAATATGTTCGATACTGTGCTAAACCAAATTTCCAGCCATTTATTAAATAGCGGAATAGCTACCTTGCGGTTTAACCAAAGAGGTGTCGGAATGAGCAGTGGAGAACCTGGTGATGGCACCAATGAATTACTAGATACAAAGGCGGTAGTTAATCTGACAAGTTCTAATCCAAAAATTGATGGCAGCCGTCTAGGAATTATTGGATATTCCTTCGGAGCCTGGATGGCATTAGAATCAGCCCTCAGGACCAATTTAATAAAATGTCTTGTGTCAATTGCATGCCCACAAAATAAGTTTGCCCAATATGGTACTGTCCAAATAACTCAATCAAAATTGCTGATACTTGGCGACAGGGATCATGATTTTACCCTCGGACAATTTAAGTTTTTAGCTAACAGAATATCAGAACCAAAGAGAACAGAGGTGGTAACAGGAGCAGACCATTTTTTCAGAGAACACAGTGATTTAGTCGGTAAGTTGAGCTGCGAATTTATTAAGGAAACTCTATAAGCTAATATAGGTATGCAGAGGCTAATGAATTGTCATTTTCTTAATAATGTTGAGGGAATTAAGAAATAGCTGTCTAAAATTTCAAACAGTAACCTTTGGAGTAGTCAATTGTCAGAGAACCAAACATTTAGAAAAGAACGAGACTCGATGGGAGAATTCCAAGTCCCATCGGAAGCATATTATGGCGCTAACACAATGAGAGCAGTACTCAATTTTCCAATAAGCGATCTACGTTTCTCCCGTTCTTTTATTGAAGCAATATCGATGGTCAAACTAGCTGCTGCGGAAACGAATATTGAACTTGGATTGTTAGATTCAAAATTGGGAGAGGCAATCATAAAATCTGCAACAGAGGTATCGGAAGGCAAATTTGATGACCAGTTTGTCGTGGACATATTTCAAACTGGGTCGGGAACTTCCACAAATATGAATGCCAATGAAGTAATTTCAAATAGGGCAATTGAAATACTTGGCGGTGACTTGGGTTCTCGGAATCCCGTTCATCCTAACGACCACGTAAATACTGGTCAATCTTCAAACGATGTCATACCAACATCAATACATTTGGCTGCCGCCAAAGCTATAACAAATGATTTAATTCCCTCTTTAAAAAAATTAGCTACCTCCCTCAATGTCAAATCCCAAGAATTCATGCCGGTTATTAAAACTGGAAGAACACATCTACAGGACGCGACCCCTGTTCGTCTTGGTCAAGAGTTTTCCGGACACGCAGGACAAATTAATAGGGGCATTCGCCGGGCAGAACATGCGGTGCAAGAGCTCGGGGAAGTCGCCTTAGGAGGCACAGCAGTTGGTACAGGAGTAAACACACATCCAGAGTTTGCTAAAAGAGTCTGTGAAAAATTAACAAGAGCGGCTGGGGTAGAAATCAGAGAAACATCCAATCATTTTCAAGCCCAAAGTACCTTAGATAATATAGTAGACGCCAGTGGTGCGATGAAAACAATCGCGGTGAGTTTGATGAAAATAGCCAACGACGTGAGATGGATGGGTTCAGGACCTCGGGGAGGATTTGGTGAGATTGAACTTCCTGAAGTACAACCGGGCAGTTCTATAATGCCAGGTAAAGTGAACCCCGTCATACCTGAGTCAGTGTGCCAAGTGTCAGCGCAGGTCATAGGAAACGACACCACCATCGCAATAGCTGGTCAATCAGGAAATTTTGAAATCAACGTAATGATGCCTGTGGCAGCCTATAACCTTTTACAATCTATTGATCTTTTGGCAACGGCGTCGTCAAACTTAGCTAGCCAATGTATTGACGGACTTAACTCAACCTCAAAAGGTCCTGAGATGGTTGAAAAAGGTCTCGCGATAGTGACTACTTTAGTCCCACATATTGGATATGATAAATCTGCAGAACTGGCACATAAAGCCCAACAAACCGGTCAGACTATCTTCGAAGTGGCTCTTGCTGAAACGGATTTGAGTAAACAAGAATTGCAGAAAATACTTGACCCGAAATCCATGACAGGACCAGGAGTTTCAGGGGCATCTTCGGGTTAGGAATCGCAAAAAAACTTCTTAGCCATACGAATCTGACCAGATTTGGACTGAGGCCCAGAGTCAATCATATGTGTAAGAATTTTGGATAAGATATCCCCGATCTTTGGGCCCTGAGGTATGCCAATACCCATAAGGTCTTCGCCACCGATGCATAAACTAATAGTTTTTAGTTCATTGACAAATAGTACTAAATTGCTTCTAAGCTCTTTTGAGACATATACCTCAGCCACTGATATTGCAATTTCGGAGACCCCCGCGAGCTGTTTGAAAATCTCGCTGCGCGAGGAACTTACTTCGAGTAGTTCGATGTGATTTAAATCTGTCCCAAACTTTGACAATTTATTTCCTAAATCAAGTCTCTTAATTAAATCCAATCTTTGATCGGATTCAATTAATGAAAGCAGTACGTAGAAAACAAATTCTGGGGTAGGAATCCTGATATTTTTCAAAAGGCTTTTCCTCTCGGAAAACTCTGGTTCTTTCGGAAATCCAGAGTGAATATGCCCCAAAACCCTAAATTGATCCATTAGATCCAAAATAGAGTTTAAGCTCTTTTCAGAAAAAATCTTGACTAATTCGTTGGTTATACGTACTCCACTTAACAGAGTTAGGTAGGTTAAGTCGTTCAATAATTGGGTTTTCGTGTCATCTTCAAGGGCAAAATCCAGCCTCCCGGAATACCGCATACACCTAAATATACGTGTTGGGTCATCTTTAAAAGATCCAGCGTGCAAGATTCTTACATGTTTTGATTGTAAGTCCTCTAACCCCCTATACAAATCAAGTACTTCCCCCCAGTTTGGAGGGTTAATGCAAGCTGCCAATGCATTTATTGAAAAATCTCTCCTCCTCAAATCATCTTCAATCGAGGATGAAGTTACCACAGGTAGCGCACCCGGGGCTGGATATATCTCTTTCCTAGCCATCGCCAGATCCACTGCTTGGTCTAAAAATTTTATCTTGCAGGTGTTGAACTGAGAGTTAGAAATCACCTCTAATTGATATTTTGGATCAAATTTATGCATTAGGGTCCAAGGATCTGACTCCACAATAATGTCGATATCCGAGACTTCTCTTTCTAGAAGTAAATCCCTTATGGTTCCTCCAACCAAGAAAGCACGTGTTCCTGTTTTATGAAACTGGTCTCCCAGTATTTTTATCGCTTTGTACTGAGGTTTTGTAAGTGTTTTTTCTAAAAGATTTTCTATGTTCATAAATCTTTCAACATCACTCTTGGTTCTTTACAGTAAAATTTCAGGTCTTATACTTTGATATACTCGAAGAAAGAGACAGACCGTATT
>DTSF01000282.1 GCA_012965485.1 Dehalococcoidia bacterium | reverse complement strand
CCTAGAAGAAATGGGCCGCTACATGCTTCCGGGACCTTTTTTCTCGACGGTGGTTCTAGGTGGAATGTCCATCATGGACGCAGGCAGCGAAGAACAGAAGCAGGAATATTTGCCAAGAATTGCTGAAGGTCAAATCATCATGACACTAGCATTGACTGAGCCGAGCGCAAGATGGGACGCCGCAGGGGTAGAGCTTACAGCAACGGCCACCGGCGATTCCTACACACTCAACGGGACAAAATTATTTGTACAAAACGCCCATGTATCGGATTACATGGTGGTAGCCGCCAGAACAGGAAGCCCAGAGAAAGATATTAGCCTGTTTGTAGTTCCGACGCAGTCTGACGGGATAAACCAGACACTTCTTAAAACTATTGCTTCAGATAGACAATCTGAGATTGTCTTCAACGATGTAAAGATCCCTTCATCTGCCTTGTTAGGGGGGAAAAACAAAGGATGGGAAACAATCCAAAAAGTCATGCAATGGGGAGCCATCGGTAAATGTGCCGAGATGTCTGGCGGGGGCCAACAGGTATTAGACATGACTGTGGAGTATGCCAAACAGAGAACCCAATTTGGACGGCCTATAGGAAGTTTTCAAGCGATACAACACCATTGCGCAAATATGGCCACTGATGTTGAAGGTTCGAAATTCATCACCTACCAAGCGGCCTGGCGTCTATCTGAAGGATTACCAGCAGATAGGGAAGTTGCTATGGCCAAAGCTTGGGTGAGCGATGCCTACAGGAGAGTATGCGCGCTCGGCCACCAATCCCACGGGGCCATAGGGTTCACCAAAGAGCATAATATGCAGCTGTATTCCCGGAGGGCTAAAGCATCTGAAATTATGTTTGGCGACACAGACTTCCATTTGGAAAATGTTGCAAATATAATTGGCTTATAAAAGCATTACTGATAGTACTCTAAAAAGAATTTTTGCCTGACCGGCAAAGGTTTTTTTATTTATAATGTCCACAATGAAACCACAAAACGAGCATGTCGCCTGTACAGATGTATTTAAGATATTCAAAGTCGCAGACCTTGAAGTAGTGGCTTTGCGCGGCTTAGATCTTACGGTGTACCAATCTGAGGTGGTGGCGCTAGTCGGTGCCAGTGGTAGCGGCAAAAGCACACTACTCAATATACTGGCCGGGTACGACTCCCCTTCTGCCGGTCAAGTAACCATAGACGGTAGAGATCTTATCAATATGAAACCCAGTGAAATTGAGAAATTTCACAGAGAAGAGGTCGGGTTTGTCTGGCAGCAAGCATCAAGAAACCTCTTCCCATATTTAACGTCGTTGGAAAACGTGGCACTCCCAATGTTGCTTTCCACAACCTCCGATTCAGAGCGCAAAGACAGATCAGAACATCTATTAAACATGGTCGGCATGGAACATAGATCAGATCACATTCCGGACCAACTCTCTGGGGGGGAACAACAAAGAGTAGCAATAGCAGTAGGAATGGCAAATGACCCGCCTCTGATCCTAGCTGATGAGCCAACTGGAGAGTTAGATGACAGGACCGCATCAGAAATTCTGGATTTATTTGGGAAAGTAAACCAGGAAAGCAAAACAACAATTGTCATTGTTACTCATGACCCAGACATAGCCTATAAGGTGGGCAGAGTCATTGTAATAAAAGACGGGAAAACCTCCTCCGAAATCTACCGCCGAGATTTGGACAGCCAAATCAGTGGTGAAATGGACAAAACAAAGCCTCTAGAAGAGTCTTTATTGATAGATTCTAACGGAAGGGTTCAACTACCCAGGGAATTGTTACAGACTACCGGCATCACCAATAAAGTTAAAGCAGTTGCTGAAAATACCTCGATAAGAATACACCCTTCAGAAGAACTACCTACTGAATAGAATACCTAATGACTTATCAAAAGCCACTTCTAGAATTAGTGAATGTATCCAAATCATATGTTTCAGAATCTGAAGAGATAAATCCTTTAAAAGGCATTAATTTAAGAATCTATGAAGGACAATTCATTGCCGTCGTGGGGAGGTCTGGATCAGGGAAAACAACCCTACTGAATTTATTAGCTGGTCTTGATGACCCTAGCGTCGGCAATGTTTTTATGGCCGGTGCCGATATTGGCTTACTCAATGATCGAGACCGAGCTT
>DTSF01000281.1 GCA_012965485.1 Dehalococcoidia bacterium | reverse complement strand
TGCTGTTGATTACCTGAAAAGAGACGGTATCGGGTACGTCACAATAAATAACCCCGCGAAAGCTAATATCTTAGATAGGCAAACCTCGAATGACATCAGTGAAATTTGGAAAGATATGTGGGAAGATCCCGATGTTAGGGCCGTAATCTTGACTGGGGTGGGAGATAAACATTTTTGTGCCGGTCACAATTTAGATTCTCGCCCCGACATAACAACAGAGGAAAGAGAGAGAATAAGAGCAGAAAATATATTTTGGCCTTTGGCTGGTACTGTCAATGGAGCAAGAATCGGTGCAGATGGTAGGCTGGGAGACCATTATCCCCAGATTTGGAAACCTGTTATTGGTGCCATAAATGGTTGGGCCGCAGGAGCCGGGTTCTATTTGATGTTGACATCAACAGACATAAGACTTGCCTCTCGTGAAAACGCTAGATTTAAATTCGCTTTATTAACCCAAGGGTGGGTAGGAAGTGGCCCAGGGGCAACATACCTTACACGGCAAATCTCTCACGCCGATGCTATGAAAATACTCCTGACTGATGAACCTTTTGATGCCACCGAAGCTTTAAGAATAAACCTGATAAACGAGGTGGTTCCCCATGCTGAATTGATAACCCGAGCTGAAGAAATTGCCTCTGGAATAGTTAAAATGCCTCCCTTAGCCGTTAGGATGATGAAGGAATTCGTGGTTCGTTTCGGGGATATACCAATAACTGAGGCCTGGAGGGTCCAAACTTTGATGAATGCCTTATTGACCCAACTTAGTGCTGATGGAGAGGAAGGTAGACGAGCTTTCTTAGAAAAACGTTCGCCGGAATTCACTGGGTCTATCCTGCAGAAGGGAGAGGCATACGAATCACTGACTGACGAGGAGAGAGTAAGGTTAGATGAAATTCGAAGAGAACAATTAGGTTAAAAGAGGTCGAAATGTCTTTATACAGTGCTTGGAAAGTCAACAAAGAGGAAGTCGTAGCAGAAAACGGCATTGTAACATCGGCCCTCCCACTGTCTGCTGAAGCAGGATTATCCATTCTGAAATCAGGAGGCAATGCAATTGATGCTGCAGTAGCCGTCGGGTTTTGCAACGTGGTCCAAGAACCATACATGGCCAGTATAGGTGGAATGGGCTATATGCTAATTCACCTGGCAAAAGAAGGTAGAACCGTTGGCCTCGATTTTAATGGAAGGGCTCCCCAAGGGATTACTGATGATATGTACGATGTCATTGGGCCCTCGACTGGTGCCGGATACAAGACATTCGATGTAGTAAATGACGCCAATAACACTGGCCCCCTTTCAGCCACCGTCCCAGCCACATGTGCGGGTTTCTGTGAGGCACACAAAAGATTTGGGACACTCCCGTTCGAACAAGTGTTGGAGCCTGCTATACACCTCGCTTCAGAAGGGTTTGAGGCTAATTGGTTTCTGACTATGTCTGCCGCCAATATGTATGACACTTTCAATAGTGACAATCAGCTGTCCTCTATTTGGCTCCCTGGTGGCAATGTTCCGAAAAGTCATCCAAAACCAGGAACAAAGATTATTCAAAAAGATCTGGCAAACTTACTTAAAAAGTTGGCTTACCAGGGCAGAGATGCCATGTATTCCGGGGATATAGCAGACGCAATAGACGAGCACATGAAAAAAAATGGTGGAGTGCTGAGAAAGCAGGATTTATCAGATTACCATCCTATAATTGAGGAGCCTGCTCAAACCACATTTCATGGTCACAGCGTTAATGTTGTTAGAACACCGAGCGGTGGTATTACCAATCTCCAGACTCTCAATATACTCGACCAGTTTAACCTAAAGGAAATGGGCCACAATAGTGTCGATTACTTGCATACTTTCATGATGGCCGCAAGGCATGCATTCGCGGACAGATTTGGATACCTTGGAGACTGGGAACATTCCACTGTTCCACTAAATGGATTACTTTCCATTGGATATGCAAAAGAAATCGCCAAAGAGGTCAAGGAACCTACATTCGAAATAAGAAATCTCGGTCAACGTGAACCCTTGGTCGAGTTTATGGAAAACCCTATCCACAGTCCTTGGGACTATGAAAAATCCCAAAAAGTTTCGGTACCTTCACATCCCGCCATGGATACTAATAATGAGGACACCACACATATAAACGTAGTGGACAAAAATAGGAACGCAGTATCTTGCACCCACACAGGAGTTTTCGCCAAAGGATTAAACCCGGCAGGAACTGGTGTTGCTTTGGTCGGTGGTATGGGCTGGTTCATACCGAAGCCTGGGTTCCCCAATTCTATGGCGCCATGGAAACGTCCCATGAATAATATGTCACCATTTATGGTTCTTAAAAACAACCGACCAGTTCTAATGCAGGGCGCGCCGGGAGCTAGGAGAATAATGAATAGAAATTCTCAAGTTGTCTTGAACGTTATTCTGTTTGGAATGACTCCACAAGAAGCGATTGTCCAACCTGTCATTGATGTCAGTGGAAGCAAAACCTATGTAGATAGTCGAATGCCTGAATCCACAGTAAAGGCCCTTGTCAGCCTCGGTCACGATATTGAATTGTTAGAGGAAGAGCCGGCACCTACGGGGTATTTTGCTAGACCATCAGCTATTCAGGTAGACTACGAAAAGAATTTACTTAGGGCTGGGGTAGACTCATTCAGACCAACTACCGCTCTAGGATATTGAAAGATACAAGGTCAAAATTTTGGCTAACAATAGCATTAAGGTCAACGACAAACTAGAATGGTTTGAATTGTAAATATTCCGAATGGTAATTCATTCCAAGTGGAGATTTATGAGTAAATTACTGTTGGCAGCCCAGGTTTGTATTCCCATCTTCTTCGCATTAGCATTTCTTAGTCATTACATCGGATATGCCTCCACTAACAATGATTTAATGGTACTTAAAGTGAACGGGCCAATACAGCCTTCGACAGCTGACTACTTGGAAAGAATGATTGCACAAGCGGAATCTAATGAATCTACTGGCATTCTTATAGAACTAAACACCCCAGGGGGTATGTTAGATACGACCAGAAAGATAGTCGCCTCATTTCTAGATTCGGATGTTCCAATCATCACATACGTTTCGCCATCCGGTGCAAGAGCAGGGTCGGCAGGCACCTTTCTTGTTGCTGCCTCACATATAGCAGTAATGGCACCCACTACCAATATTGGCGCTGCATCCCCAGTTTTATCGGATGGGTCTGACTTAAACAAAACCTTAGCAAGTAAAGCAACTCAAGACACAGCGGCTCTTATGAGAAGCATCGCTGAAACCAGGGGTCGAAATGTTAAGGCCCTTGAGGCCACCGTTTTAAGTGCCAAGGCATATAGCGCAGAAGAAGCTTTAGAAAGCCACATAATTGACTATATGGCCAAAGATAGGGATCAATTGCTGGCTATTCTTGATGGTAAAACAGTGGTAACCAAATCGGGATCAACGACTATCAGCACTTCATCTATGAATTTATACGAAGGTAAACGTAACTGGAAGGAAAAATTTCTCGATGCTGTCGGTGATCCTAATATAACTTTTATACTCCTCACTATTGGTAGCATCGCTTTGACAATTGAATTTGTTAATCCTGGTATTTTGGTGGGGGGCTTTGTTGGGTTGCTTGCAACGGCATTAGCTTTTGTAGGAATGGGGCAATTACCCGTGAATTGGTTTGCTACGGTATTGATACTGGCAGCGCTAATACTTTTTGTAATAGAAACCCAAGGTGCAGGAATAGGTCTTTTTGCAATAGGTGGTACGATATGTTTTGGTCTTGGGGGGTTTCTTTTATATGGAGGTTTCGGAGATAATTCCTTTCACGCCAATATCTTCAGCCTGAGTATGTGGCTCTTGGGATCGGTAATTCTTGTTTTATCAGGTTTAGTTTTGTTTTTAATTTTAGCGCTGCGGGATTCGATAGCTCGAGGAAGTCCGAGCAACTACAGCACCTTGATCGGAAGCGAAGGCATTGTGAAGGGGACTTTGAATCCGAACGGTACGGTATGGGTCGGGTCCGAAATGTGGAGTGCAACTTCGTTAAGTAATTTAAAAATAGATTCCGGAAGATCGGTCGTCATCAGCAGTTATGACGGGGTGCAATTAATCGTCTCTGAAAAATCAGAAGAATTATAAGGAGTTTCAAATGATCCCCTACATTAAGATAGTTCGCCAATATGAGAGGCTAGCCGTATTTACCTTGGGTAAATTTAGTGAAACAGGTGGCCTTAAAGGTCCAGGATTACGAATTCTGGTCTGGCCTATTCAAACTACCACTATGATCGACCTACGAGAAGAGGTAATAGATATACCTCGTCAAACCAACATTACTAGTGATAACGCACCATTAGACATAGATTTCCTCGTTTTCCTTCGCCCAATTGAACATCAAGCCCAGAAGGTTGTGTTGGAGGTCATCAATTACCATCAGGCCGTAATTGGAATGGCTACGACAATACTGAGGGCAGTGGTCGGAGAAATGACTGTTGATGAGGTGCTATCCCAGCGTGAGAGAATCAACGATGAATTGAGGGTCAAGCTAGATGAGATTACTGGCCGCTGGGGTATCAAAGTGACACAAGTCGAAATAAAGGAAATAGAGCCTGCGACAGACATACAGTCAGCAATGAACCGTCAGATGGCAGCGGAGAGATTAAGAAGAGCAGAAGTTACCGAGGCGGAAGGGACAAGACAGGCCTCCATAACAGTAGCAGAAGGAGAAAAGCAGGCCGAAATATTACGGGCCGAGGGGCAACGCCAATCTGAAATCCTTACAGCAGAGGGAGATCAACAGGCCTCTATTCTCCGAGCCGACGGCTTCAGCGCTGCCTTAGACAGAATATATTCAGTAGCGAAAAATATCGACACCAAAACACTCAGCTTACAATATTTTGAGACTTTAAAAGAAATGGGAAAAGGGGATTCCACAAAATTTATATTCCCCATGGAATTCACAAAACTGCTTGGCCCATTTGCATCCGCCTTGTCTCTAATAGAAGACAAGCAGTCAAGGGAGGAAGAAAGCCAACCTACCGATGACGCATAGGTCAATTGGCTGATCATGAAAAACTACTCGGCATTACATTACCGTTAAAAGGTGTTTTTTTACCTTGTATATAAACTGGCCTCCGGCAGAGATTCTTTTATCCTTCCCATAAAGGACTCAAAACCGTTCAGCCAGTTTTGCCTCCGTAGCTATTTCAAAAAATTCTATTTTGTAACCTGTTACCAATTAGGAAGATAACAACATTATTTTATACATGTGTTTATAGAGTTTGAAGGCCTGTTTTATAAAATTTAGTGTCCCCGCTTGCTCTGTTTCGTCTGTATGCACTTGGACTGCATTTTGAAACAAGGAAAACTCAGTATGATATATCTCGCCTCCAATTTCCCTTACATCTTCTGCAAACCTTCTTGATTCTTCGGCCGGAACTAACCTGTCGTGCAGATCATGCATCAGCAAAACATCCGCTTTCAACATACTTATATTAGTACTGGGAGAAACCGCGTTAAGAAAAGCTACTGTTCTAGAATTCAGCTCATCGACCGCTTTGTCAGCCTCTTGCAATGTCGGACTACTAACTAAGGTCAATACAGATTTACCACTGTTGCTCAAAGATTCGCGCTGAGTTTGATTCCAAATACCCGTATCCAATATATTTTGAAGAATTTCTTGGTCATTATTTTCAGCACCCTCAATCAAATGGGTGTTAACCAAATTTTTTGTTAGTTTGTCAGGAATCCAGTCCTCGGATTCGTCTCCTTCAAATCTAGTTGCCGAAGAAGTAGATTTAACGAGATCAAAAGCATTGTAATAACCAGCAAAAGAATTAATGAAAGCAACTTCTTCATTAATTCGTTCTGATTGAGCCGCAACTACAACCATTGAAGCACCTGTACAGATCCCTCCCATTCCAACTCGTTTGCTGTCGACCCTTTCATGTCCTTGGAGGTACACGAAGGCGTCGACCAGGACTTCTATGTCATCAACTATCAGCCTATTTTCGGTCTGGGTATCAAGCCAGGGAATCAAAACTACCATACCGGTTCTAGCTAGACCTTCTGCCAAAGCCAGGATACGTTCTTCTTCCCTGTCAGGGGGAACGATGCCCATGAAAAAAACTACTCCGGGATGAGTCCCCTTTCCGGAAGGCATATAAATGTCAGCCTCAGACAAACCTTCAGAAGACTCAAAAGTTATCTCCTCCCGTACGGGGGTGCCTGAAACATATTCCAAAGGTTTAATTGGAATCGCCGGCAAAATTTGCGGGATAAAAAGGGCTGCTTTGACAGAAGCTCTAGCTTGAGGAGTGATTAAAAGTATTACCATCAGAAAAATGAGTAGAAGAGAAATCTTAATTGATTTATGCATTTCTCAATTCCTAATACCCCTTAAATTTCAGGTATGCTCCAGTACACGGGTAGTATACTTTCAGCAATAACTCTTTAGGAAGGTGTATATGTCAACTTACGTATTGATACACGGGTCTTATCAAGGAGGATGGATCTGGAAACCTACTGTAGAAAAGTTGGCGGGAAAAGGGCACACCGTTTATACCCCTACCCTTGATGGTTGCGGGGAACGGGCGAGCTCCATAAGGCCTGGTATTACGATCTCAACTCAAGCAAAAGAGGTATCTGATCTTTTGCGCTATCAAGATTTGACAGATATAACCCTCGTTGGAACCAGCACTGGAGGGCTGGTGACCTGCAGGGTAGCCGAATTATCTCGTGATCGTATCCAACACATATTTTTTGTAGACGCATTGGCTCCTCAACCAGGTGAAAAAGTAGCTGACATCGTGGTAAGAGACCCATCCTACCCTTTAGCTATCACTGAACTCACCCGCGGACCATCCAAGACGGAAATAGAAGAACGCCTTTTTCAAGATCTAGAACCAAACCTCAGAAAATGGGCTATAGATAGAGTTACTATGCACCCAAAAGAAGCGACCGATGCCCCAGGAGAATTAGATGGATTTTGGAGCCAAAAATGGGATGCCACAGTTATCCGATGTGCATTGAGTGCGAATCCTTCGCGGGACCATCAATACCGAACAGCTCAAAAATTAAATGCTCAATGGCATGAGCTGGAAGCTGGCCACTATCCAATGCTTAGTCACCCCAAAGAACTATCCCAATTGCTCGAAAGATAACGTAGAGAATATCAACCTCACCCAACAGATAAGCGGAAATACCTAATGGGTACTCTATATATAGTCGGAACTCCTATAGGCAACCTGGAGGATGTTAGTTTTAGAGTAATCCGCATCCTTTCTGAGGTGCATTTAATTGCGGCTGAAGATACTCGGGTTACTGAAAAATTGCTAAGCCGATATGACATCAAAACAAAAAAAACCAGTTTCAATAAAGATAATTCCTTTAGGAAAATTCCGGGAATACTTAACGCATTAGTCGACAATGATGTTGCTTTAACTACCGATGCTGGCACCCCAGGTATCAGTGATCCCGGTTATGATTTAGTCAAGGAAGTTGATTCAGCTGGCTTTTCCGTGGTTGGAATACCTGGGCCGTCAGCTGTTACCACCATTTTATCCATGTGCCCATTTCCCCTAGAAGAATTCGTATTCACAGGGTTCCCGCCAAGGAAGAAAGGTGATTTATCAAAATTTTTAAAACATTATGGGGCAGCAAACCTGCCCCTTGTGTTATTTGAATCTCCGAGAAGGGTCCGCAGCTTGCTTGAAAAAATGGCATTACTCTTTCCTGACCGCAACGTATTCATAGCACGAGAGATGACTAAAATTCACGAAGAGACTTTCCACGGGACTCCTTCTGACGCGCTAGTTCATTTTGTCGAACCCAAGGGGGAATTCACAATAGTCCTATCAAAAACTAATATTGAGACAAATCTTTGGGACCAATCCGATATCCTTACACTTATACGAAAATTATCCTCCGAAGGGTTAG
>DTSF01000280.1 GCA_012965485.1 Dehalococcoidia bacterium | reverse complement strand
AAAACCATTCGACATTTCCAGACTGCCATCCAAGACGGTCGTCTACCACAGTCAACTTAAGATTCAGTTCCCTTTGGTCGGAAACTGTAACCACCCTATCCCTCACTGTTG
This sequence comes from Dehalococcoidia bacterium, assembly GCA_012965485.1. Next base: position 2,038 of record DTSF01000280.1, on the reverse strand, counting down.
CCATCAGAGCGCTTCTAAGCGGTTTTGTGAAAGGTACCTCACTGGGTATCATCAGTGGCTACGCAGGGGGGTGGATTGACGAAATTATCACCCGTATTGTTGATATATGGCAAGCATTGCCATTTTTACCGGTAGCCCTCTTTTGTACAATGATTTTTGGCCAAAGCACGTTATTACTGCTGGGACTTATGGTCCTTTTGGCCTGGCACCCGTTTGTAAGGGTTATAAGAAGTCAAACTCTGACGATAAAGAACCAGCCCTATGTTGATCTCGCAAGAGTGGCAGGAGCTTCCCTACCGAGGATTTTAATTAGACATATCCTACCTGGAGTCATAAACACAGCAGTAGTGATCGCCACTTTGAGTGTAGGTTCGCTAATCCTGGCAGAAGCGGCGTTGAGCTTTTTGGAAGCAGGGGTTCTCCCTCCCACTCCGGCTTGGGGCATAATGGTCATGGAAGGCAAAAATGATGTGAGCTTTGGAGTCTGGTGGCCCGCAGTGTTCCCTGGAATGTCTATATTTTAGTGGTCTTGTCTTTAAATTTCTTGGGAGACTGGCTCAGAGACAGACTTGACCCCAGACTTCGACAAATCTAGGTCCATAAATCCGTGAAAGGATCCCTGATAAAGAAATAATCTGATTTGGATACAAATAGAGTATTTAAGGCCTGGCGAATATTGAATATTTCTCAATTATCTGGGATGGAAGAAGATAAGGTTCCGGTGAAGTCGCTAAAAGCCAATTTAAAACAGATAGGCCGTAATCCTTAGGGTATTGATCAGTTCTTTCCACAGAGTCTGCTATCTCCAGTCCCCACCCATTTCTAACCCAGTTAATAGGAATTATCCTTTTTTCAACCACCAGAGACAAATATCGCCTCATATCAACCTGGCCACGCCATGGTTCGTACGTGAGCCACATATCAATATCGTCCTTGTCGAGAACAGAGCCTGACATCTCCGCAGAAACTTCTCTGACCATGTATTGATCTCCCACTATCTGTAAATCCGAGGGAGCAACAATGCTGTTACCGTGATACTCAGACACATATGACCACCATTTCAAGGCTCTATACGTCGGATTGATAGGTGTGACACCGACATCCAAACATATTTTCTGAATGTTTCTCCACATTGAGTGTAAAGAACCCAGGTGGCGCTCAGGAACACCGTTAAAAAGCAAAGCGGGGAAATCAGACCAATCAGCTGGTTCATCAGCGCTTCCGGACCTGTTATCCCAAAACGCCTTAAATCGGCTCTTATACGCAGTCAATGTCCTAACAGGCAAGGTAATTCTATATCTACTTTCCAAGAATTCACGCCCGATAGAGTTCTTCCACTGATTCTGAGACCAGATAAGTAAAAGCCCGATCTGCTGGCAACTGTTTAGGGCCGATTGAAATCCTCGTTTACCTGTTTCCCAGTTGCTTGCACCTTTTGAATTAAATGTTGCCATATACTGATTTTATGTTGCTGAATTTTAATTATATCTTGATATAATTGTTTTTACGTTGCTATAAGAATATTGCAATTTCAACTAGATATCAAGATTAACAACTTGCGATATTTTGGGTGCGGTATCGTGGTAGCTTTCCGGCTGGTGGTGTTTGCCTAACAAGCCAGTCAACTCGATATCTCTCGTAAGAGTAAAGAATTTCTCGAGTGCTCTCTACTGGAGCGGCAAAATAAGCAGTTATCCTTGGTTCCCAACTGAAAAGTGGTGGCCAGTTATAGATAGCTTATTCCCTGACCTTTCACCCCAGTAGAGGGTGAGAGGCCGGTTGGGGTTAGGCGGCATCTTTATATTCGTCTGTAGTAGCTCGGACTATTTCTTAGAAGCAGATAGGGAATAAACTAATGGGACGCCCCATTTATGATCTGGAACTCTCCATTTCCCATCTTCATCTCTTCGTAGGTAACCGACAAATCCGCCGTCTGTGGCATACGGATACTCAGCAAAATTATCTATATTAAGACCTGCGTCAATTAGTGCCGTTATGACTTCACCTAGAGAGTGGCTCCATTCATAAGTGGACTCTT
>DTSF01000279.1 GCA_012965485.1 Dehalococcoidia bacterium | reverse complement strand
AGATTACCTTCAAGGATGTGGATTGTCGTTGGTGCTGCGGAGCCAAGGCAACATTAGAGGGGGAATATAATTATGAGTCGGAGACAAGACTTTTCGGTAACACTGATTAATTTAAGGCTGAAGGGAAATGAAAACCCCAATAAATTCAGGTTGGCAAACAAATGTTTCGATATTTAATCAGACAGATCTTGGGGATATACAAAAGTCCATTGAATCGTATTTGCCAGATTCCTCCGAATCTCAAGCAAGCGCGTGGAGGGAAAGTATTCGGATTCTTCAAAGGGAGTTTAATGGACTTATCGCTAATGATAGCGGTGCTGAAGATTTTAATATCATTCTGGAATACAAATTACCTTATGACGGACGGCGCCCCGATGCTATTATCTTAGCGAAAGGGCTAGTTTTCGTTTTAGAATTTAAGGGCAAAGAAACACCAGACCTAGCGGATCTTGATCAGGTATCGGCATACGCAAGAGACTTAAAGGCGTACCATCGTGAGTGTCATGATAAACGTGTGATTCCCGTTCTCGTACCTACTCGCGCCTCCCACAAAGCAGTTGAACGGACCGAAATAAAGGTGGTAGGCCCTAAGCATCTGAGCGAGTTATTGAGTCAACTATTGGATGAAAACAGTGGTTCTACTATGCCCCTTGAAAGTTTTATCAGTGAAAATGCCTACGCTCCACTACCTACTCTAGTCGAAGCAGCTCGCGAGTTGTTTGAATCTCAAACAATTAGGGAGATTTGGTCTGCTAAGGCGGCAACGGATCCGGCCGTTGAGTCAATCTCCTCTATTGTCAAGAGAGCCGCCGAGACTAAAACACGGCATTTAGTTCTTATTACTGGTGTTCCTGGAGCAGGGAAAACGTTAGTGGGTATGCAAGCGGCTCATGATGAAGATATTGACCAATATTCTGTTCCGAGAGAAGGATCAAAACCCACTGTTTCAGGCTTGTATTTAACAGGCAATGGACCGTTAGCCCAGGTGTTACAATATGAATTTCAAAAAGCCGGTGGTGGAGGGGCAACATTTGTTCGTCACATAAAAGAGTACTTAAATTATTACATTCCAAATCCAGATCGGATTCCGTCTGAACATCTGCTTGTTTTCGATGAGGCTCAAAGAGCTTTTAGCCCGGACAGAGTAGAAGATATTCATCCTAAATGGAGAGCAGATTTGATTCATAGCGAACCGGAATTATTCACTCAAACGTGTGATCGAATACCTGAATGGTCTGTTCTTGTTGGTTTAATTGGGCAAGGACAAGAAATTTATATTGGTGAAGAGGCTGGATTAATTCAATGGAGGGAGGCGTTAGAGAATTCTGAGGATCCAAGTCGATGGACTATCCATGCACCAAGTGCTCTACAAGATATTTTTGAGGGATCGATCGTCAGTAATAGTTGGAACGAGGCTCTTAACCTAAGCATAGAAATAAGGTTTCATCAGTCAAAATACCTACACGAATTTGTACATGAACTCTTAATTAACAATAACCCCGACGTTACCTCAACAATAGCAGAGAAAATACAAGCCCCACAGGGGCATCAGATCGACGGTATGCGAATGTACCTAACACGGGATTTGAATAAGGCGAAACAATACTTAGTGGAGAGATATGCAAATGCCCCAGAAGCAAGATATGGAATCATATCGTCTTCAAGAGATAAGGCGTTAGTCAAACTTGGGGTGACTAGTTCAAGGTTTCCAAGTTATCTTCTCGGGCAATGGTTCTGTGATGCGGCAGAGAATCCAAAGAGTTGCCGGAATTTTAATGATTCAATCACGGAGTTCGATTGCCAGGGATTAGAATTAGAGATGGCAATTGTCGGGTGGGGGACGGATTTCATACGGGAAAACAACCAATGGACAGATCGGCTCGCAAAAGGATATAGACCCAAAGGAATCACAAAACCTAAGAATCCTTTTCAGATGAGAGTCAACGCATATCGCGTGCTTTTGACAAGGGGTCGCGACGGGCTAATTGTCTACATCCCTTCAGAACTAGAGGAATTGAACGAAACATATAAATATTTGTTGAAATCAGGATTTACCCTAATGACCTAGATGTGATTATAAAACCCACAATTCTAGCTCCTCCGCAAACACGGCGGCAAGACGTGGAAGGAATTGAAAGCTGAAGGGAAGT
>DTSF01000278.1 GCA_012965485.1 Dehalococcoidia bacterium | reverse complement strand
CACCCTTACTGGATCACCAGGCCCATAGGTTCCGAGAACGAAGGTGACTGCCGATACCATTAATAATATTGCCGGCAGCCATAGTAACCTTCTAGTTATATATATCCACATATGCCTCTAAACTTATTCTGTATTGGCTATAGCATAAAGGACATCAGAGAACTGCGAATAATTTACCTACGATTGATGGCAAATTTAATCTTGTATATATACATATCGCATCTTTGATATCGTCATTGGGGTCAGCTCATACCCTTTCACGTACGGCTTTATTAAAACGTGCCGTTCTCCTGCAAACCACAAAGGGACCCAAGCAGCATCATTAACAATAATTCTCTCTGCTTCTTGGTAAAGATCTATTCGCTTCACCAAGTCTGTCTCAATCCTAGCATCCTGGAGCAAAATATCGGCCTCCTGATTAGAGTATAAGCCGTGGTTATTTTCACTTTTCGAGTGAAATAAAATGTCCAAGAAATCTTGGGGGTCAGGATAATCAGCCTCCCACCCCAAACCGCCAAAAGCTTGGAATTTTTCCTCATCTAAATCTTTGAGGTAGGTAGCCCATTCAACTTGCTGTATCTCTACCTCAACACCCAAGGTTTCCAGCCACATATTTATTATTACCTCTAGATCTAATCCAGGAGTACCCCCTGTACCAGGGATAGTTATTACAATCCTAGGCCTATTAGCCGGGTCAGCATATTTTGATTCGGACAAAAGTTTTTTGGCTAAAACAGGATCATGGCGAAGACCCTCCAGCCGTTCATTGAACCCAGGGAAGCCCGGTGGCAATATTCCGTACGCAGGGACCACCAAATCTGAATACACTTCCTTTGCAATTAATTCCTTATCTATCGCATGGTTTAACGCACGACGAAATTTAGAGTCATCAAAAGGAGGTTCTTGTACATTAAATCCTATATAGTTAACTGAATATCCGGGGTCGGCAACAACCAGATCCCCATTAAGTGGATCACCTGGATCCTTAATCCTCTCCAGATCAAAAAGCCCAACTCCTGTAATATCAATCTCATCATTTTCATACATGGCCATTGAGGAACCGCCGGCCAAATTCATCTGTATTTTCGCTAGTTTCGCTTTATCGAGATGGTACAGATCGTTTCGCTCCAATATGATCCTTTCTCCAATTTTGTAATCGGACAATTTAAATGGCCCAGTCCCATTAGGACTATCGGTCCAGTTAAGACCTCCTTCCGATACATTATTCCTGTCAACAACGTATGCGGTCGGATAGGTGAGTTTAGCTAAAAAATATGCCTTTGGAGAATCTATCTCTATTTGTAATGTCCTGTCGTCAACCGCTTTGACGCCACTTATCTGAGAACTTTTACCTTCCAACACATCGGCTACTCCCACTATGTCGCCTAGATATGTTTTGGCCGTAGGGGAAGCGGTATCTGGGTTTACAGCACGTTCCAAAGACCATTTAAAATCCTCTGCTGTCACTTTAGTCCCATCGTGAAACACCGCATTATCACGGATTTTAAAAGTGTAAGTAAGACCGTCATTTGAAATATCCCAGCTATCGGCGAGATCGGGAATTAATCGTAAATTGGTATCAAACCCGACTAAGCCACCAAATATTTCCACGACAACGCCTGCAGAAGTAGTATCTGAAGTGAGGTGAGGGTCCAGTGTAGGAGGATCAGACCAAAGACGATTAAATACACCAACTGGTGCTTCGGAAACATCAGCTAAGGTTTTTACTTCAGTTTTCGCGTCCGCACCTTTCTCCATGGTGGAGGACTCAGTGGTTGAGTCTGGGTTTCCAGAATCACCAACAGCCTTTCCTATGGCAGTCTGACCACAAGCGATAGATCCGATTAAAAGTATCACCATTGAAAAAACGAGTGTAAAACGGTTAGTCATATCCACCTCAAAAGCAATTTAGTCTTAAACAAAAAAAATAGGCCTCTTTATATAATAGTAATCTTTCTTAAGTATTAACAACGGCAATTCCACTTAGGTATTAACACCTTACATGAACTCCGGAGCAGTTTGGGCGTTAGTCAGAACCCATTTGAAAGGCCAAATATGCTTTTATAAAAACGTCCAAATTGCCATCTAAAACTTCATCTGTGGCGGAAGTCTCCACATTGGTTCGATGATCCTTAACCATCTGATAAGGAT
>DTSF01000277.1:5993-7986 GCA_012965485.1 Dehalococcoidia bacterium | reverse complement strand
CAATTTGCTCATGAGCTTCTAACTCTTCGCGGCTGAGGTCATAGGCATCATGACTTATCGAGGTTCTCCTCTTATCTCCGTGTTTACTCTTTACTTCCTCTGTTTCATCTTTGATGACATCCAAAATTTTACCTTCATCACCAAGAAGCTCCTGAAGTCCTTTGATCGTCTCTTGCAGCTGCTGGTATTCCTGTTCTAATTTTTCCCTCTCGAGGGCAGCCAAACGCCTTAACTGCATATCCAGGATAGCCTGTGCCTGCGGTTGATCTAGATCGAAAGTAGCCATAAGTCCGGTCCTAGCATTTTCGACATCCTGAGAATTACGAATAAGCTTGATAACCTCATCAAGGTTACTTATGGCAATCCTAAGGCCTGCCAGTATATGAGCTCTTTCTTCAGCCTTCCTTAACTCGAAATCAGATCTACGCCTAACTACCTGCTGCCTGAACTTTATATATTGCTGTAAAGCTATTTTGAGTGTTATGACTCTCGGTATATCGTCTATTAAAGCCAACATATTAGCCGAGAATGAAGATTGAAGTGGAGTCTGTTTGTACAAATTATTCAAGATAACTTGAGGTTGAACCCCTCCCCTAAGTTCAATAACTACTCGCATTCCATCTCTGTCGGACTCGTCACGAACCTCTGATACACCCTCAATTTTGCGATTTTTTACTAAGGTCGCTATTTTTTCCACTAACCCCGCTTTGTTGACTTGATAAGGCAGTTCAGTCACTACTATCTGCATCCTGTTTACATTCCGGGGCATCTCCTCCACCTCTGCAACAGCTCGGACAACGATCTGCCCTTTTCCTGTTGTGTACGCCTCTCTGGCGCCGCTAGTACCCATTATGGTGCCACCAGTGGGAAAGTCTGGTGCCCTAACGTATTTCATTAAATCTTCCGAAGTGGCCTCCGGATTATCTATCAGAGCATTCACAGCATTACAAACCTCCCTCAAATTATGAGGGGGTATATTTGTTGCCATACCAACCGCAATTCCCGAAGCACCATTCACTAAAAGGTTGGGAAGTCTTGCTGGCAAAACAACAGGTTCCCTAAGGGTATCGTCGAAATTTGGTGACCAATCTACCGTTTCCTGATCCAAGTTCGCTAGCATCACTTCCGCTACACGGGTCAGGCGAGCCTCAGTGTATCTCATTGCAGCCGGTGGATCGTTATCAATACTGCCAAAGTTACCCTGTCCATCAACCAACGGCATCCTGACCGTAAAATCTTGAGCCAGCCTGACCATTGCTTCATAGACAGCTAGGTCCCCATGAGGATGCCATTTACCTAAAACTTCCCCAACTAATCTCGCACTTTTCTTATATCCAGTCCCTGGTCTCATACCAAGATCCTGCATCGCATACAAAATACGCCTTTGAACTGGTTTCAACCCATCTCTCACATCAGGTAACGCCCTTGAGACAATTACACTCATCGCATAGTCAAGATAAGAACTCCTCATCTCATCTACTATGGAGGTGACTTTTATAAAGCCGAATTCCGACTTGCTAGATGTCATAAATTAATGCTCCGCTAGGTAACCAAATTTCGCATATGCCCATCATCAACAGAATGGGCTCTGGTTAATAATATGAAAGCAACAAATATGAGATATTCATGAAATTATTGCTAGTCATAATTATAGCACAAAAAGTAGTGGTTTTATGACTATAAAACCCCTCTATATAGTAGGTGAAGCCTTAAAAATTAGGGTTTCAAACAATTTATCAAAATGCGGGGGAATTTCCCCTCTTCTTTCAGGGTGGAATTGAACCCCTAAAACCCAGCGATGATCCGGACTTTCAAGGCCTTCTATCAGGCCATCTTCCATTGACCAGGCAGAAGCCATAAGATCATCTGATTTTTGTGCCTCGGCAATCCCCTGGTGATGTCGATGATTGACCCGAACAAAACCACCAGAACCAACCGTAGCGGATAATTTGCACCCAGGAGACAGAAAAATTCGATGGTAGCTAGAGCGGCG
>DTSF01000277.1:0-5983 GCA_012965485.1 Dehalococcoidia bacterium | reverse complement strand
GATCATCTCCTTCAACCTGTTCGCTGTTATGGCCATCGATATGTTGAATCAAGGACCCACCCATCGAAACGTTCAAAACCTGCATACCCCTACATATGGCTAAAATCGGCAAATCTGTTTCAAGTGCGGATCCCAATATAGGTATTTCCAGATCATCGAGGTCTTCGTTATACCAGCAGTCAGCATCAGAATCTTCACCATAGTGTTTAGGGTGGACATCCGGCCCACCAGCCAACATTAATCCATCTATATTGTTCATAGCTTCAGAGACACTATCAACATTTGACGGGGTAATAAGTTTCACCACACCCCCAAATTTTTCTACCATAGATGCATAAGGCAACGATCTATCGACATCTGAACATGTCAGACCTATGACTGGTCCCTTAGATCCATTCATACGGCTACTCCTTCAGGGTAAATTATGATAATCAGGAGATCTCTTCTCTCGGAAAGAGGTAAGAAATTCTTTGTGGGCGGCTGTTTGTTGTGACTGACTAAAGAATCTACTTTCTATATCCATTACCTCATCAAGATTATCGTTATATTGGTGATCCCTCATCATTCTTTTGATCTGACTGAGTTGCCACTCGGGATTAAAAGCTACGGCGGTAGCCAACTCCAGAGCTTTAGCAACTAATTGTTCATCTGGGTAGACGTGATTAACCAATCCAGATTCCAGGGCCTCTTTGGCCTCGATAAAACGACCTGTAAGCATAAATTCCATGGCTTTCGACATACCAACTGTCTGAGTTAAAAGATTAGTGCTGCCGAATTCAGGGGTCAACCCAATGTATGCGAATCGAAAAGAAAGTTTTGCACTTTCCGACATGAGGCGGATATCGCAACCCAGTGGCAGAGTTATACCCATACCAATAGCATAACCATTAATGGCGCAAATAGTAGGTTTGGATTCTTTCATAAAAATGGGCCATCTTGGAAAACGAGCTGTCTCGTCGTCAGACTTTCTTGATTCCCCCCTCACAGTTGCCTCAAAATTGCTTACATCTGCTCCTGCAGAAAAGGCTCTCCCTGCCCCTGTAATAACTACAGATCCGACTGTAGAATCATTGTTAAAATCTCTGATTTGTAGCCGTAATTCTCTATTGAGATCATCATTAAAAGCATTTAAAAAATCAGGTCTATTTAAGGTTATGACACCTACCCTTCCGATTTGTTCTACTAAGATAGTTTCAAATCCCATGATAACTCCCCTCTTAATGTTTACATAAGGTCAAGTTACCATAGCCGAAACTACCTAACAACATAAAAGCTATGCTAATTCAGAATGGTAAGATGAAGTTAATGAAAATTACTGAAGTAAAAGCAGTCTATCCCGACTATAGGAACGTAGTACCTTCTTGGCGGACGCACTTTTGGCAAATAGTTGTGAGGGTTGAAACAGATCAGGGTATCGTAGGAGTAGGATACGGAGGCGGGGGTGTAGCCGGCGTAGAAGTTGTGAATAAGCATTTCAGGGAACTTCTTTTAGATAAGGAAATAGCCACCACCCAAGATATCAAAGAGGTCTGGGATCACCTGTATTCCGCTTCTCTCCCCTATGGCAGAAAAGGTATTGCAATAATGGCATTAAGTGGAGTGGACTTAGCTTTGTGGGATCTGCTTGGGAAAGCAGAAAATTGTCCGGTATATGAACTAATAGGAGACAGAAAAAAGGATTCAGTTCGGTCGTATGCGACAGGAACAGACATAGAATGGTATGCAGAGTTAGGTTTTACTGCCCATAAATTTCCGCATTCCGGTCCAAACGAAGACATTTCGACAGCCATAGCCACTGCAGATAAAGCAAGAAATTTATTAGGCCCGAAAGCTTTAATTATGATAGATACATACATGTCATGGAGTTTTGACATTACCCTAGAAATGTCAAAATCTTTGAAAAAATTCGATATTTACTGGTTTGAAGATGTTATTACCCCCGATGATCTAGTCGCTCAAGCTGAACTAAGAAACTTGGTGAAGCCTACTTTGATCGCCGGTGGAGAACATGAATTCACTGAATATGGCTACCAAGAAATAGCCCGAACAAAGGCCTTAGACCTATGGCAGCCTGATATAACATGGTGTGGAGGCCTAACATCTGGCATTCGGATCACTGAGATGGCAAATGCCCTCGATATACCCGTCGTACCACATAGAGGGGGAGAAGTATGGGGACTTCACTTAATTGTCTCTTCAACCTGCGACGATTTGGCCGAAGTGCTTCCAGGTACGAAGGGTGGTAACAAAGATGAACTGTGGATAGGCGAACCACATCCCCTGAATGGATATATTTCACCAACAGATGGCCCAGGGTTTGGAGTTACAGTTAACGAAGCATTACTACCTTAGTGACCAAAAGCTTACTCTGTCCCGAATCCAGCAGAATCGATTAATCCTTTGATGTACCCATAGGTATATGCAAAACCTACCATTTTAGAATTTTCCCCAGACATGTTCGGCACATGATCAGGCATCAGCATATATGGGTAATCTAGTTCACCGTACAGTTCTACACACTTTTTCATATCGACATCTCCATCATCAATATAAGTCTCTACAAAATCTAGAAACCCACCTTTAATGTTTCGGAAATGAACGTTGAATATTTTTTTCCTTTCACCAAAATATCTGATAACGTCAAAAATCTCCTCTGCCGGATTTTCTAACATTTCCGTAACGGTACCTTGGCAAAAATTCAGTCCGTGAAATTCGCTTGAATGCAAATCAATAAATTTCTTCAGCCCGTCAACACTTCCTAAAACTCGGTCAACACCTCTAAAGCCTTCGGGTCTGGGCATTGCTGGATCGTGAGGATGAAGGGCCATGCGAATTTTGCACTCATCCGCGACAGGCACCACTGACTGAACAAAATAATTTATTCTTTCCCACATCATTTCCTCTGTCGTCTGGCCCGCAATGGTTAAAGGGGGTTCTTGTATCGCATCCTGGTATCTAAATGCCCTAGTCGAAGACCCTCCCCGCCAATCTTCGCCATCAGTGCTAACCACACCTAAAAGTGTCAAATTGTACTTAACAGCAGGTATACCTGCTAAGGAACAATTCATAATGATATTTTGTATCAGGTCAATTTCTCTATCTCTGTCAGGAGATTTTCCAAGCATAATGTTAGGATTTTCCGCAAAGGATATCTCATGTGAATTGAGTGGCAGTGGAATAAAATCCAACTTCAAGCCAAAAGATTCAACATGTTCTCTATAGGCTTTTAAGACTTGTGCCGTCCATTCTCGAGGGTTACCTGGTGGGTATCCACAAATATTGTTTACCCCAAGTTGTGCGAACACTCTATAATCATCATCATCCCTGGCCTTGAGCTGTGTTCCAACATTCATTTAATTCACCATTCACACTAGGATAATGTACCTGTTTTATGTTTTTCTATGTAATCCCAATCAATTTGGTATCCCAACCCAGGCAAGCGGGTTGCTGTGATGACCCCTTCGTTATTCGGTACGACATCCTCTAGAAGCCCAAATTGATGCGCCTCTGCGGGCATCCAATATTCATAGAAAGCACAATTCGCTACCGAATAAATCACATGCAAATTAGCTATGTTCATAAGGGAATTTCCAGCTGTTCCGATCTCGCAGTTATAACCAAAGCCTTCCGCCATAGAACATAACTTCTTAAGTCCTGTTATTCCTAATTTGGCTGCGGTTCCTCTAACCAACCTGTTGGACCTTTTTCTCAGGGCATTGGCCCCCCAGTAGAATTGATTATCCGACTGATCACTCATACAAATGGGAACCTTCAATCTCCTTGTCAATTCAGCAATCGCGTCTAAATCAAAATGAGGGACAGGGTCTTCGTACCAATAGAATCCATTTCTATCTAAAGCCTGGCCTACATCAAATGCTTTCCGGTAGTCGTATCCACAGTTTGGATCGAGCATAAGCTCCACAGTAGGACCTACTCGTTCCCTTACCATACTTACCATCTTCACAACTTCATCGGTCTCCATTACGCCTGGATGAATCTTGTAGGCCTTGAAACCCCTACTAATTATCTCCTCCGCTTCTTTTACATACCCCGCACTATCGGCATGACGAGGCGGGTAAGTAGCGTAAGCATCAATCTCATCCCTTTGATTCCCTAGCAGCTCGTGTATGGGAACACTCGCTTGCTTTCCGGCCGCGTCCCACAGTGCAATATCGACAGGAGCCCAAGCTGACATACTTAGACCTTTTCGAGCCGATAATATCCCCAACCTACTCCACAACCATTCTCTCTTTGCAACCTGCATTCCCACCAACTCAGGTTTAAGGACTGTCAAGATAGGGTTATAAAGAGCATTAGAACCCTTCCGAAATTCGCCCAAAAAACAATTCCCTTCGATTCCTTCATCAGTAAAAATGCGCAGGACTCCCTGTTCGACAGAGCCGGAGAACCTTCCAAGATCAGAATCCAGTCCCGTGTCAGGTACTTCTCGTTCTATAATCTCAATACTGACATCTGAAATTTTCATCTAGCTATCCTCCAAAAACATTTCAACCCCGATTATATAAGAATTCACAGTGTTAAAATTCCCTGATGGAATTATTGAAACGCGCAGGGTCTTGGACACCTAAAACCACTGTCTACTATGGTTGGATAGTTATCACGGTTGGGGCTATGGGAACTTATGCCGCTTCGGGATCAGCTCAAGTTACCCTCGCGGGAATTCAAACTCTTATATTTGAGGATACGGGTTGGGATAGAAGCACTATCGCGCTTGGTATAACCATCGGCACCTGGGTTGCTGGCCTGTTAACACCTGTATTCGGAAAAATCGCAGATACTCACGGGCCAAGGTTAGCAATGCCGCTAACGTCCATTATCGTCGGTGGATGTTTTTTCTGGATAGGAGGCATGACAGCAGTATGGCACTTCTATGTCGCCTACATCATTGCGAGAGGGTTAGGTAACCCCGTTCTGATAGGGGTTATGCCCCGAACCGTGGCGGTGAATTTTTTTGAGAGGAAAAGAAATCTGGTGCTCGGCATAGTATCGATGGCCAGGCCTTGCTTTGGAGCCATAAATGTACAACTAATCACACTGATAAGTACCTGGTCTAGCTGGCGCACAGCCTATAAATTACTTGGGATGTATTCCATATTATTAGCGCTGCCTTTAATAATTTTTGTCAGAAAAGACCCTGAATCAATCGGGCTTTTACCCGACGGGGTCAAAAAAAATCTTAGTTCTCTGGAATTAGCTGGCAATCTCGGGAAAGACTCCAGTAGCGATGGGGAGATTTGGTCAGCAGGCCAAGCAGCAAAGACCTTTGCATTATGGGCGGTAATATCCGCTGAATTTTTAATAATACTTACATCCGGAACCATAGGATTTCAACTCGTACCTTACCTACATGAGTCTGGCTTATCCATATCTATGGCGGCTCTTGCCTGGACCCTTAGCACCCTTTTGAACGCTTTTTCTAATCCGATATGGGGGTTTCTATCTGATATATATTCTCCGCGAAAATTAGTATTATCTGCCCTCCCCATGTCCTTAGGGGTGACTTCCATTTTTTTACTTATAGAAGGTGGGTATCCTGGATTTGCATGTGTGGTCATTTGGGGAGCTGCCACCGGAGGTCTCAATGTGCTGGGCGGTATGATAATAGCGAACTATTACGGTCGGCATTCCTTTGGTTCGATCTCAGGAATTATGGGTCCTTTTCAAATCATTGGCCTAGGGTTGGGCCCTATAATAGGTGCAATCCTATATGACAGAACCGGTGGGTACAAACAACTGTTTATTTTTGCAATATTCGCATACCTTGTAGCTACTGTCTTGTTTTTCTTTGCAAGGCAGCCAATTTTGAAATTGTCTGAAAGAACCCAAAAGCCTTTGATATGAAATCAATCAAAATATATTTTTGTGTTTCATTTATTTTTCTTGTCCTATTAAGCGTTTCCTGCAGCCAAAATGTAAGTAATAATTCGGAAATTTCTTTAAATGAAACTCCTTCGATACAAAA
>DTSF01000276.1 GCA_012965485.1 Dehalococcoidia bacterium | reverse complement strand
CCAGGCGGCAAAAAAGAAGACTTTTGAATTAGGAATAAAAATGGGAGTTCCTCCAAGGGCTGAAATACAATCGGCAGACGAAATGAAAGAGTATCTAGATATGGGAGTAAGAGATTTCTCGATAGGTACAGACATATCAATACTTTACTCATTTTGGAAGAACGAAGGAGAGAAAGTACTAAGGGCAATGGAAGGCAACTAGTTAACTGTCATGGAACTTTCCATAAGTGGGAAAAAAGCGATCATCACCGGCGGCAGCAGAGGAATTGGTAAAGCTATTGCTAAGGAATTGGCAAAGGAAGGCGTTGATTTGGGGTTGTGCGCCAGGAACGAATCTGGCTTAATAGCAACCTCTGACGAGATAACATCCAATTATAATGTGAAGGTTTTTACTGCAGCGGCAGATACCCGAGATGATAACTCAATTTCCATGTTCATAGATGGCGCAGCCTCTGCCCTTGGGGGGCTGGATATTCTAATAAACAATGCTGCCGCTCCAGGTGGATTGGTTATGGGTCCGCTAGATCAGGCCGACCCATTAGAACTTATAGACGACATAGATACCAAGGTTGTTGGGTATCTGCGATCGACAAAAAGGTCGGTGCCTTACATGAAAAAAGCACAATGGGGCAGAATAATAAATATTGGAGGTTTGGCGGCAAGAAGTGGAGGAGCTATCAGTGGCCTGCGAAACCTAGCCCTAGTCCACCTAACAAAGACTCTTTCCAATGAATTAGGGCAATTTGGTATAACGGCCAATATCATTCACCCGGGTGCCACCAGAACAGAAAGAACACAACCTATGCAGGAAAACATGGCGAATGCCCAAGGCTTAACGGTCGAGGATATTGAAAAGAAGGCTACACAATCTATCGATATAAAAAGAATGGTGGAGGCGGAAGAGATAGCCTATCTTGCGGTATTTTTATGTTCTCCGAGGGCCTCCGCTATAACCGGGGAATCAATAGCCGCAGGTGGCGGTGTAGGATCCGCCGTGTTTTCCTGATAATTAATTCACAAATTAAATTAAAGGAGTAAAAATGTATACAACAGAAAAATTTGAAGGAATCATAGCTGAAACTATCACTATAAGTGGTACAAATGGGGACGCAATACACACGTATTTTGCCAGACCAATGGGGGCGGGCCCATTCCCAGCCGTAGTTTTGGCTCATCACCTGCCAGGATGGGATGAATTATATCGAGAATTTACCCGCAAGTTGGCGCATCATGGGTACCTTGCGATTTCTCCAGACCTGTATTGCAGAGAGGCACACGGAACCCCCGAAGATGTTGCAGCAGCAGTAAGAGCAGAAGGGGGGGTATCAGATGATCAAGTCATGGGTGATTTGGAGGCTGCAGCCAAATACGTTCTTTCTCTGCCGAATTCAAATGGCAAAGTGGGGACATTTGGAACATGCTCCGGAGGGAGGCACGTATTTCTAGCCGGATGTCGACTAGACTGTTTTGATGCCATAGTGGAATGTTGGGGTGGAAACGTTATTATGTCTGATGAACAACTAACAGATAAGCAACCTGTATCGCCAAACTCGTATACTCAAGATTTGAACGCACCTTTGCTAGGCCTCTTCGGGGATCTGGACCAGAGCCCAACTCCCGAACAAGTAAACCAACACGAAGAAGAGTTGAAGGCGGCCGGAAAAGATATTGAGTTTCATAGGTATCCCGAAGCTGGTCATGGCTTCTTTTATTTCGACCGACCTATATACCACCAAAGTTCCGCAGTTGATGGATGGGACAAAATGCTAACGTTTTTAAGTAAGACCTTGAGTTAAATTTAGAAGGAAATACTCATTATGTGCACAATGATATGCGAACGAGCAGAGGTGGAAGGAAGCGGAAAGGGCAGAGACGGATGGTTTCCACTAGAAATGGTCAATGTATCTTACGATCATCCCTTCAACGCCCCTTGGGAGTACGGTGTCAACATAGATTTTGTTAACCAGTCTCGGGGGGTTGGATCGAGAGTCGCTGTGGAATTAAGTCCCCAGTCGGCCAAAAGACTTGCTGAAACCATAATCGAGGCACTTAAGAGGGGAGAAGCTGACCCACAAATCAAAGTTTCGGTTCTGTAGTAAATAATTTCTATTTGGAGTTTGGACGCGTTAGTATATACAACGTACCTATAACGGCAAGGGAGATGACTATAGCTTTGAATTGCCAACCGTAAGGCGTTATTGGCGATGTTGATATGGCTGAGAAAAACCATATGCAACTAATAGAGATGAATTTGGCTCTTTTAGGCATAGCACCCGTTTCCATAAATTGCTTTATATGCCTTCCAAAAAGTCTATGCTCTGTGACCCAGCGATACATCTTTTCATTTGACCGCATGAAACAAACGGCAGAAAGAATAAGAAATATAGTGCCAGGCAACATGGGCAGAAAATATCCTGCTATTCCGATCCCCAGAAATAAAAATCCAAAAATGTAAAGAACGACCTTTTTAAAGATGCGAGCCAGAGGATTGTCCTTCAAAGCAGAAATGCCAACCAAGAAATATCCCGTGATCAGTAGCCCTGAAGGGATAAAGGAACAATACACCCAATCGTGAGGCCCAATTAACCGGGGCCCCCAATCATAAATGCCGAAGCTCACAGACCCTGGTTCATATAGTCCCTCAACCCCTATTATCAATAGCGACAGGCCAATACAAATGGGAAACAACACCCACAATCGTGCCACCATCACTCCGACGGATTCCTTCCAAGACGATACCAAATGTATAAACAGAACCTTATAGCCCCCGCTTTTATAAACCCTTGAACTATCACTTAGTCTATAATAACTCTCCGTGAAACCATATATAAATCGGAGTCAGCCCCCTGAACCAAATGCGCCAGTAGGGTTTACCCTTTTTGCGTAATACAGAAGACTCTACCAATATAAAACCTTGGTCTGCTTTCAGGTTTCCAAATTTCAGAATGCTATGGGTATCGGGATTGTCTGCTTCAGTTACCATGCAGATCCGGCTGCTTGGATTTGGTGTGTGGCTTTATGAGGAGACAGGTTCAGGAATACAACTCGGATTACTAGGATTGGTGCAGCTCGCTGTCCAAATGCCGGCCACATTGTTTGGAGGAGCATTCGCTGACCAGTTTGATCGTAAGAAGCTGATATCAATCACCCAGTGTTTCAGCTTTTTCTTAATAACCCTTGCCACAATTCTATTAATCAGCGATTCTTTGAAGTCTTGGCACATATATGCAATGGTCGCAATACTTGGAGTGACCAGCACAATGGGTGGGCCAGCCCGTTCGGCAATTACAGCCAATGTAGTGCCCACTTCCCACCTGCTGCATGCTGTTACTTCTAATACAGCTACATACCAAATAAGCTCCATCCTGACACCTTTATTATTTTCCGTTGCATACAAATTAGTCGGGTTACCTGCCGTATTTTTGATAGGTGTCTGTTTCTCCCTACCAGCCTCAATAATACCGTTGTTTATTAATGCCAAATACGGCACCGATGGATCTGATAAACCTTTAGAAGGCTCTATGATTTCAAGATTATGGGAAGGATTCACATTTGTTAGAAACCACCCCATACTTCCTGGCCTCTATATCATGGACGTAGGGGTTACAGTCGTAAGTTTTTACAGAGAAATCATGCCTTTAATAGTCGATAAATTATTCAAGCAGAGTGCCTGGGCTATAGGACCTCTTTCCGCCGCCAATTCGCTAGGCGGAGTTTCTGGAAGTTTCCTTGTCCTTTTCTTGGCTAATTATCGCTCCAAAGGGATGCTGGTTCTATACGCTACAGGAATATATTCCCTTCTGTTGTTCGGCTTCGGCTCAATTCAATTTCTCAACGTACATCCATTGCTTTTATTATTAATAGGAGGAGGAATAATTTCCGGACTGGGTGCGACTGATGCCATAGGTATGACCACCAGACAAACCACAGTGCAATTGACGACTCCCGACCATATGAGAGGTAGGGCTGTAAGTTTTCATTCTTTTAGCGCGATAGCAGCAAATAATATAGGAACATTCGAAGTTGGCTTCATGTCTGAACGAATTGGAGCTGGGAACACTATGTTATTAGGTGGAACAGTATCAGTTTGCGTAGTTCTTCTTGTATGGCGCCTAATAGCCGGGATAAGAAATTATAGATACCCTTAGATTATTGCTAATTTGGGCTCTGGATTAATGGAAACCCTTGTTGAAGTTATGTTTTCCTGTTCTTCTGTGGATAACTGTTGGAAGCGCGACCCAGCATCTAAAACTTTTTCAAGTAATGAGAACTCCCCACAGCTAGGAGCCGTATCTATGTTTTGCGACAACTGCCACCACAAAGCCTCATCTATTTCTTTCTGTTCCCTATAAGGGTCATACCAGGTCGCACAGTCTTTTTGGTTATCGGCCCATCCACCCCTGGCTATCATCTTTATTGTCTGAATTCCTACATCATTTTGATTACAAAATTGAATTAAGGTATCTGAATCTTTCTGGTATTGTTGATTTCTATACATCGAAGCATTCACTGGAAACATCACTGTGTCGAAATCAAACCTTCTCAGCGCCTCCAGATGTGTAGACGGTGAAGAAGGACCATGTCCCGTAATACCAAGCCATTTCGTCAGCCCTTGTTCCTTCATCTCTACTAACGCCTCCAAGGCTCCACCTTTTCCTGTCACCAGATCCAGGGTTTCAAAATCTATTACCGAATGCAATTGGAACAAATCAAAAGAGTCCA
The DNA here is from genome assembly GCA_012965485.1 of Dehalococcoidia bacterium. Next base: position 18,956 of record DTSF01000276.1, on the reverse strand, counting down.
CATTCATACGACCCATTATGTCTTGAACATTACTCCACACATCATCCCTAGTTCTCATTGGGGTCTTACAACCCAAAAACATCTTTGAGCGTAACTCCGGCATCCATGGCGCAACGCGCTCCATTGATTCAGAATACCCAGGCGCTATATCTATATGATTGACTCCGTAATCCAAGCACATTTGGATGGCAGCATCGGCATCTGGCTGACTCAATTTTCCTATCGAATAGGCTCCGAAGGTAATTACTGTGCTGCTATGTCCAGTTCTTCCAAGTCGACGTCTCTCCACAACTAGCCTTTTTTTTGCAATAATGTTCAGAAATATATTTACTCCAGTATAACCACATAAATCAAATGACTGTTACAATCTCAGCAACTGAATTAAGCAACTACGCAACACGATACCCGTGCTTAAGGTGTGCCTGGATAAGGATGCACGTCAAGGATCTTCCTTATCAAACATTCCCTTCAATATTTAGTTCAATAGACAGTTTTACTAAAAACGTCATTTCTGCATTTTTTGAAAAATTTTCCCGGTTGCCCGATTGGTTGGAAGAAATTGGAGAGGTCACTGAGAACATAAAACCTCCAAATTGGAGGAAATTTTACAGAGATGATGAAAACATCGGCGTGAGAGTGAGAGGGGAAGCAGACGCCATATTTCGCCTTTCAGACGGATCCTATGTGATTGCCGATTACAAAACATCACGCTACAACCCTGAAAGAAAATATGCCCTACTGTCGTATCAAATACAGCTGAATGCTTACGCATGGATAGCAGAATCCTCCGGATATAGCCCTATTAGTCGTCTCTATCTGATATTCATGGAACCGGAAAGTCAAAAAGAGTTCGCATCATCTAGTTCGGCTATTTCAGAGATGGGAATGGCCCTCGGATTTAAATCCAATATAATTGAAGTTGAAAGAGGGCCAGAAAAACTGATACCGCCTATCCTAGATTTAGTCCATTCTGTGTCCAAAATGAAAATACCCCCGAAGGGAAGAAATAGATGCCGGACTGTGTGAGACTGGATGAAATGATTGTGCAAATGACCTATGGAATTACCAATGAAATCGACCAATAAGGAAAGCATTGTCTGGTTGGGGGTGTATGGACACCCAGATGATGAAACCTCTGCCAGTGCTGGCACTATGGTGAAACTAAGTGACGAAGGCCACCAAGTCTACGTTATCACAGCTACGGGTGGGGAATTAGGTACATTGGGAACCGGCGGCATAAAGATCAGAAGGGAGGATCTTGCCTCCGTCAGGGAATCCGAATTAAAGGCAAATATGAAAGCCTACGGGGCAAATCCACCTTTTATGTTGCGGTACGTGGACCAGGAACTAGAAAAGGAAGATCCTGAGGTATTAGCCATAAAAATTCTAGACATAATGCATACGGTTGAACCAGATATTGTATCGACCTTCGGTCCAAGCGGCATATCTAACCATCCAGACCACATAGCAATCCACAAATCCACTCTGATTGCTTATGAAAAATATCTTAATCCTACAAGTGAAAACTCACCGCTTCTGATCTACCCGTCCATTCCAGAAGATATAGCCAAAATGTACAACCTACAATTAAGCGCAGTGGAAAAAAATATGGACTTAACCATCGGTATTGATGACACCATTGGATACAAAATAGAGGGCCTAAAAAATTATAAAAGTCAAGAAGACGCCCAAGAATTCGCAGGCCATCTTTCTGAAAGCAAAGGTCCCCACTTTGAATCATTCGCCGTCAGTGGCTCCTCCCCCAACGACTGGGAATCATATCCTGTAGTGAATTATCTGCGTTCACTATAGAACAAGGTAGCTTAAGCTCAACGTCAATTTTTAATGCTATTTTCCCGAGTCAATTTCAGTGATACTGCACCAAGCACAAATATTATAGACGTGATAACAAAGGCAACTGCGTAGCTACCCGTGATATCGAAACTCATCCCCGCTATGATGGGTCCTAAAAAGGAAGGTACAGCATTGGATATAGCGATAACCCCCATTATCGCACCAAAATGTTTCACTCCAAATGCGTCAATCACTATTAGTTGATAAAGAGCTCCGAAAGCTCCTAGAAAAAAACCCATAGCGGGAACAATTACCCACACTGGAAGGCCATCTCCTGCGTAAACAAGGAGGGATGCAAAAATTGCTTGTCCACACAAATCTAGGACCAATGCCATGCGTGGACCATATTTATCGGACAAATTTCCGAAGATAAATTTGCCCATCATTCCGCAGGTGGCAAACAAGCTTACGGCTATGGATGCGGTACTTTCTCTCACACCATTAATAATGAGGTGGGAAGAAACTTGAGGTAATAGTGAACTATAGGTAAATGTTCCGCATAGTATCGCGAAGGTAATAGCGTAAAAAGTTTTTGTCCGAATTGCCTCTTTCAAAGTAAATCCAGTCAAAATTTCGGCCTTCTTTTCTGACTTCAATATCCCTTTACTTACAGAATCCGGATTTTTTACAACCAAATAAGAATATATAGATACCAAAATTCCCAAAACCCCCACAACTGCATAACCAACCTTCCAGTTATACGCAGTAACCAAAAAGGCAATGATCGGTTGTATAACCATTCCACCAAAATTATTTCCCATTGCAGTTATGCCGATCACTCTTCCTCGGTTTTCAGGAAACCACAACCCGACCAATTTACCTGGGGGCAACATTGAGGCCCCGACGATAGAAAAAGATTGAACAACACTTAGGAAATACCAATGCCACAGTTCTGTCATGAACGGTCTAACAAGATAACTAATGCCAAATACAGCCATAGAAAGAGCCATTATTCGTCTTGATCCGTGTTTATCTATCAGGGATCCGATCAATGGTGATATAAACGACCCAAATGCGATTAAAGATAAGGACAACCCTATTTGGGTACGCGTCCAACCAAAAGTATTTTCCAGAGGTTCAACGAAATGGCCAAATGAGTATTGGGAGCCACCTACGGCAACGGAAGACGCCAAAAAGCACGCTGCGGCGATAGCCCAGCCTCGATGAAAATTAATGTTATACAAAATCGAACAAAGTTACAGCAGTTCTGCCCATAATCCACTCAATTTCTGTGGGTTCTGCGAAAACAGGGTTCTCCATAGCTGTCTTCATTGCATTTCTATAACCTTCCCTGCCACTAACGGGAGGGTAATCACTACCCCACATAATTTTTTTATACCCGAAAGCATCTTTCGCCATCTCTAAAAGGGGAGGGATATCATCAAAAAAATTTCTGTCAAATTTTTCCTTTAAAGCATTTGGTCTAATGTTAAATTCCCCTAGGCCATGAATTTTTAAATATGTGTTCCCAAAATCACCCAATTGCATAGCCTTTTTATATTTAGAAAACGGAAAAACCGGAGCCTTCCCATTCCGTGGGAATGCACTCTCTTCTCCCCCTCCTGCTAAATGCTCAATTATTATAGGAATTGTGGGAAATTCAGACACAAGCTCTGCAAATTGATCAGACGAGAAATCGTCAACGGTGCCCATGCAACTAACAACCATGTCAAGTTCAGCAGCTTTTCGCCAAATAGCAAATTGATCTGGTCCTGAGGAACGGGTAGTGGCTGTGAGACGAACACCGGCGGCTCCTTTTTCTCTATGCTCTTCCAATTTCCTCAATGAATCCTTCTTATCAGAATCTACTATGACGATTATGGTAAATTTCCCCGGAAACCTTTCGACGCATTCGTATAAGTAGCTATGATCATATGTTCCATATTCTGGTCTGCCATGTTGTATCAGAACAGCATGGTCCACCTGATTGAGAGTCATCTGGTACAACAACATTTCCACGGGTTCAAACCAGTTAACTCCGGCATGGGTGTGAGTATCCACTACGGTCATTAAAATCTCCAACCTGTCAATTTACCGATTTTGGTAAGTGTTATATCCTCATTAAGTTTCCAGGTTCATATCAAGGAATAGTAGGAGTAGGATATGCCAAAATTTGTTTTTATGCCGCCCCAAGATGATCTTAAGCGTGAGTTCGCCGCCAGACTTTCTGACACTTTGCCCGAATATGATGTTCATTCCCCTGAAACAGATGAGGATGCCATAGTAATGATTAAAGATGCTGATGCAGCTATGGGCTGGATACCCCCCGACGCTCTTGATGCAGCTTCCAAAATTCAGTGGTTACACAATCCTGACGCTGGACCTTTTTTCGGATATTACTACGAAGATCTATGTAACCATTCTCTAACGATCACAAATCCTAGAGGAATTTATTGGGATCACATCTCCCACCACATCCTAATGTTTATACTCGCTTTATCTCGAGGGTTGCCATGGTATATGGACGCAAAAAGGAAACGTATATGGGACAAAGGTGCCCGCAAAACACCTTACGTTTTTCTCGGAGATGCTACTGCTTTAATCAACGGAGTAGGCGGGATAGGCCATGAAACAGCAAGGTTATGTCGGGAACTTGGGATGCGAGTGATAGGAATTGACCCAAGACAAGAATATAAAATTGAAGGCGTTGAGATGCACCAGCCTGAATCCCTTGCTGAACTTCTTCCTCAAGCCGATTTTGTGATTACCACAGTACCTCATACACCTGAGACTGAGTTTACATTCAATAAAGATACTTTCAGCCTTATGAAAAAAACCTCATATTTTATTAATATAGGTAGAGGTATGGTCTGCAAGTTAGATGACCTAGCTGAAGCGGTGGAGGAAGGGATTATTGCTGGATGTGGACTTGACGTTTATGAAACAGAACCTTTACCTTCAGACCATAAACTATGGGGCCTAGATAACGTTCTCATGACGCCTCACATTGCAGTGGCAGACGCAGAGAACTTATCTGAACGAAGATATCAAATATTGATAGAAAATGCCCGGCTATTCCTACATAATGATGAACTAAATAATATCGTCGATAAAAAGAAATGGTTCTAATAACCAAGCAAACGAGAGGAACCCAATGAGTAACTTGAGACAAAATAAAGCAAAAAAGAATTTAAGCGATGGAAAAATAGTGTCAGTCCCTATGGGACCTATGAATGGAGATTTAATAGAGCACTTTGGTCCTTTGGGATTTGACGCAATGTGGCTAGAAGGGGAGCACGGTCCTGTAGATTTCAACAACATACCCGACTTAACAAGAGCCTGTGACCTCTGGGATATGACTCCTATCGTGCGGGTTCACCAAAATGAACCGGCCACCATCTACAGAACTTTCGATCTTGGTGCCCAAGCAATCACAGTTCCTCACATCAATACCAAAGAGGAGGCACTTTCAGTAGTGGATTCCGGTAAATTCGCGCCGATAGGAAACAGAGGTTCTTTCACCAGTAGGCAAGGTATAGGAGTGGATGACTATTTCAACCAGGCAAATGATCAAACCATGCTGATCATCTTGATCGAAGATATCATTGCGGTCCATAACCTCGACGAAATACTTGAAGTTGAAAACATTGATGTGTTCTTTGTAGCCCCAGGAGATTTAGCCCAAACCATGGGCTACCCTGGAGGAGCGGGCCGGAGAGAAGTAAAAGAAGTTGTGGAAGATGCCATAAAAAAAATCAGTTCCTCGGGTAGAACAGCAGGCACACTAGCCGGAACCGAGGCAGTAGGAAGATACATAGATTTAGGAGCCCGCTTTTTTTCATTCAGCTATCTCCCATGGCTAGCCGAGGGGGCAGAAAAATTCCACGAAACTGTAACAAAAGCGATCAAATAAGAAACGCCATGACAATTTTTCAAGGGAAGGACCCGTGCAAAAATTCATAACTTTCGGGGAAACCATGGTCCAGTACAACGCCGACTACACTGGATCATTTAACCCAAAAAAACGATATTCCCCTGATGTGGCTGGTGCTGAATCGAATGTTGCAATTAATCTATCAAAGATAACTAAAGATCGAGCCGAAATTTATTGGGTCAGCCGCCTCGGCGAAGATGATGCAGGTAGGCTAATCCAAAAAATTGTTTCGCAACATATCAAAATTGACGCCCCCATTTATTTTGGTGAAAAAACGGGAATTTCCTATCTAAACCACCATGCAGACGGTCAACATGTAAAAACGTATTTTAGAAAAGGAAGTGCCGCTAGTGAGATCCCGTTTCAGCAGGTAAAAAAACACTTACAAAAAGCGGACGTGCTGCATATTACAGGGATCACACCAGCACTCAGTAGGACGAACTTAGAAACTGTGGTCAAGGCTCTAGAATTCTGTGATGAAATGAATATCCCTGTTTGTCTAGATGTCAATTACCGAGAGCAACTCTGGAACCCAACTGAAGCCAAAAACACATTAGAAAAACTTTTGCCATTCATATCTATATTTAAAGTGGGGCACGATGAAGCAGAGGCAATCTGGCAGCTAAATCTTTCAGCGGATGAATATGCTGCTAACTTCCATAAAAGGCCCGGAACACTAATTATCGTGACAGATGGAGAATCTGGAGCAGTACTTTTCAATGGAACCAACCACATTCGTGAACCCAGCATCGAAATCGAGGTTATTGACCCTGTCGGAGCAGGCGACGCGTTTGTGGCCGGCTTTCTCGGTACTTTAATCCGGCAAAATATTTCCTTGCGCGATTTCCTTAAGACTGAGCATGAAAATCAGGTAGAGCCGCTGACCAAAGCGTTGAAAGTAGGGAATATCTGCGGGGCCCTTACCTGCACCAAAAAAGGGGATACTGCTGCGATGCCTACTCTTGCAGAAATTGAGGATTTTATTGGATTACTTTGACCTATCTATACCCTGCAAACTTCTCGTCAGTTAATATGTAATCAAAATAACCAAAACCGGAGTTAATCGATGTACAGAATCAGACGTGTTTATAGAACCAAGCCTGGCGAAGCAGGTAATGTGGCAAAACTTGTCTATCAACAAGCAAAAATTTATCGGGATTCAGGGCACAGGGGTGAATTCACCGTTTCATACAATGGATATACACTTCCAGGAGAACAAAATATCGTCATATTGGAATGGTTTGATGATGCAATCATGTCTCCAGGTAGGGAGGGAAATGACATTCCTAAGGAAGCAATGGAAGCAGGAGCCAAATATAGACCTCTTCTTGAAAGCCAACACATAGAATTTTATGAAACTGTTGATCCATCCCTGATGGGCGATTAATCCAAAATAATTAACAACACAGACCTATATATGCCTTCTAAATTTCAAACCGGCCATATTCCTTCAAGTCACGTTAAAGCACCCGACGGTTCAGAAATAAGACTATTTCACGAATTGAAAGGAGGGGGGTTAAGCGAGTGCACCCTAGCCCCAGGCCTAACTTCTAGTTCTGTATCCCATAGAAGTGTCGAAGAAATATGGTTTTTTACTGAAGGTGAAGGTTTGGTATGGCGCCAACAGGGAAATATGGATGAAACGGTAAAGGTTGAACCCGGGGTGTCCCTCACTATTCCAAAACATACAAAATTTCAATTTAGAAGCACCGGGAAGAAGCGCCTTAAGTTTATTATTTCCACTATGCCTCCCTGGCCGGGGCAATCCGAAGCAAAACCAGAAATAGGCCCATGGCCGACAAGCTTTTAAAATAACAAGGAGTGAAAGCTATGACTTCATCTTTTGATATTCGTTCTGATGCATTCACAGAAATACTCAACGAGGACTCTTCTGTCGAACACATAGCAACGGGATTTGCATTCACTGAAGGACCAATATGGGCGAGTGGAGACCTCCTTTTCTCGGACATTCCGAATAGCAGGATTGTTAGATATCACGTTGATGAGGAAGGGGCAAGTATATCTACATACAAATATCCGAGTGGCAATTCAAACGGTTTAACACTTGACCATGACGGTAACCTGATAGCTTGCGAACATACCAATCGGCGTGTATCCATGACTGACTCCAATGGCAATATAAAGGCAGTCGCCACTCGTTACAAGGGGAAAAGATTAAACAGTCCGAACGACGTGGTGGTGAAATCAGACGGTTGGATTTACTTCACCGATCCTCCATACGGTTTGATGAATAGAACCCAAGGAAAAGAATTAGATTTTAACGGTGTTTTTAGAGTGTCTTCGAACGGGACGGGACTGGAACTATTGATCAAAGACATGACAGGCCCAAACGGGATAGCCTTTTCACCCGATGAAAAAAAATTGTATGTAGCCGATTCAATGGAAAAATTTATCAATGTATACGAGATAGATGATGATGGCCATCCCGTCAATGGCAAGCAATTTGCAGATTTGGACACGGGTGAAGAAGGCGTCCCGGATGGAATGAAGATCGATACCGAAGGACGGGTTTATTCAACTGGACCGGGCGGGATATGGGTATTCTCAACAGAATCCGAACTACTGGGGAAAATACTTATGCCAGAAATTCCAGCAAATTGCGGCTGGGGAGAAGATGGCCATACCTTGTTCATCACAGCCAGAACAGGGCTTTATAAAATCGGGCTAAATTCCAAAGGGAACACATCGCTTCCCATACACACAAACTAACCAAGTAGAAGAACACAACATGACCAATTACGACATAGTCATAAACAAAGCTCACGTAATGGATCCAGAATCAAGGCTTGACCAATTAAAAAATGTAGGTATATCTCAAGGCAAAATAGCGATGATCAGTGACTTACCATTGAATGGTGAGCAGGTGATAGATGCACCAGGACAAATATTATGTCCCGGATTTATAGATTTGCATTGTCATCCCCAAGATACTCAAATTTTTGAAGTACAAGCATTAGATGGTGTTACAACCACCCTTGAACTTGAAGTAGGAACAAGTGACATAGAGCATTTCTATTCCAAATGGGAAAACCAATCACCTATAAATTTCGGTGCTAGCATAGGACACATACCGGTTAGGATGAAAGTGATGAAGGACCCTGGAGTATTTCTACCTTCAGGAGATGCCGGCAGGAAACTGGCAAGCAACCCGGAAATAGCGGAGATGCAGCACCTATTAAGGAAAGGCCTCGAAAAAGGGGCCCTGGCAGTAGGCTTCGGACTAGACTACACAAGGGGGGCTAGTCGCTGGGAAGTCATACAAATGTTTAAAGTTGCTGCAGAATATGATGCCTCCTGCCATGTGCATCTCAGAGGCAAAGGCCATTTGGAACCATCCAACGCTATAGAGGCCTTGGAAGAAGTTATAGCAGCTGCAGCGATTACAGGAGCCCCTCTACATGTAGTCCATTTGAATAGCACTGGGATGAGAGCTGTTCCACAACTTTTAGATATGATTGCCGGAGCAAATCAGTCGGGTTTGGATGTCACTACTGAGTGCTATCCATACACTGCTGGGATGACAAAGATCGAATCAGCATTGTTCGACGATGGTTGGCAAGAGAATTACGGCATCGACTATGAACAACTTATGCGGCCTGACACAGGAGAATATTTAACTGCTAAAACATTCTCAGAGTATAGGGAGAGTGGAGGCTGGATAATAACGTTCTCGACTCCGGAAGAATCGATGAAAGCTGCTATAAAAAGTCCATTAACCATGATTGCGACCGATAGTATTATTGAGGATGGGAAAGGACATCCGAGGACGGCCGGCTCTTACACCAAAGTACTTGGAGAACATGTGAGGGAAAACGGTGATTTAGATTTAATGTCTGCACTTTCAAAAATGACTATTATGCCCGCTCAAAGACTTCAGGGGCGAGCTCCCGCATTCTTGAATAAAGGTAGAATAAAACAGGGAGCAGACGCTGACATAGTAGTTTTCGACCCGTTGACTGTAAAAGACCAATCGACCTACACAGACCCGATCAAACCGCCTATAGGTCTAAATCATGTGATTGTTAATGGGGTTCCTGTGGTATCCAACTCAAAATTAGAAGAAGGAGCATTGCCTGGTAAGGGCATACGCGCAAAAATCAAATGATCGGGAGAAAAAAATAGCTGTTTAATCAATAAGCAGCATTAATGTTAAATACTGGGTAATCTACGGGAATATATGAAAAGGTCTCGAGTATCATCGAGGAATATGGAGGAAAATATCTAGTGCGTGGAGGAGAAATTTTGGCAGATGACACTACCTGGCAACCTAATAGAATAGTCATATTGGAGTTCTCCACGCGGGAAGATATGGTTAAATTTAGAAATTCAGAGGAATAGAAACCAGTAGCAGCATTGAGGCACAGGGCAGTCGTTACTGAAGAGGTCGTAGTATCAGGATATGACAGCTAACGAGCTAATTGAGGAATCACGATAGAGAAATCCTCACCAACCTGGCTAAACTTTATCAGGAGCTCAACATCGGTACTGCCTACCTCTGATAACCCTTCCATACCAAATACTTCCGAAAGGAATTGGCCACCGTTACTTAAAGAAAATTCGGAGATAATTTTGGAAATTTCGTAATTATCAGAATCCACCTCCAACTTCACCTTCCATTTTTCAGGAGAGAATCTTTGAGCCTCCTCCTCAGTGGCAATTAATTCAAATAATGGAGTGACAGAACCAACCGGTCCACTTTCATTAAATGAAAAAGTGATTTTTTCTTGCGTTGTCAGGATATCGCTTCCACTAACATCAACTTTCAAAAAAGAGTCCCCGACAGCCTTCAAAAAATTATCTGATATATGTCCGATACCCAAATTTTGACTATCTTTCCATTCCTCTAAAGAAGATTCTCTGGTATAGATATTATCTCCTAATTTTACAGATTCCACATACAAACCTATGCCTAACAAATTAGCTTCAAATTTAGATAGGGAGGCGGAAGAAGTTACAGCTCCCGATGCTGAAAGTGGTACCCCTACCAAAATACCTCCCGCATCAACTCGAGCAATACCTTCCAGAATATATTTAAACGAATCTATTTTAGAAAGAGAGTCAAACGTTTTTTCCTGAAGAGTTTTGTCCTCAACTTCAGGTTTGACTATTTCTCTAATTTTTACAGGAGTCACCGGTGGTATAGGAACGGCGGTGTAAATGGATGTAGGTGAAGGGCTCGGAGTTACAGAATGTTTATCAGCAGCAGTAGCGACAGGAAGAATTACCACGACAGGTGTTGGCTCCTGAGTGGCTGTAATAGGTTCCCCTTTCTCCGACTCCACCAAAAAACATGCTGAAATGGTAAGCATCACAAGAATACACATACATGTGAGGTTTAACTGTCGGATGCTCATGATAGGCAAAAGGCCACGCGCTACCCTCCTGCCTCCGGGTTTAAACAGGCAGGCATCGGCTCTCCTTTGAGGTGTGAAATAACATTGTCCGCTGCCATCAGGCCCATTCTCCGAAGAGTGGCCGCGCTGGCACTAGCGATATGAGGAGTGATAATGACATTCTCCATGTGGACCAAAGGGTCATCCGGCGATATTGGTTCAGGCAAAGTAACATCCAAAGCCGCTCCGGCTATTTCTCCAGCGGTTAAGGCTTCTCGCAGGGCATCTGGGTCTACTGTTCCTCCTCTGGAAGTATTTATTAAAAAAGCGTTCTTATTCATCTTTTGAATTTCTTTTGAACCAATAAACCCCTGGGTTTCCGGTCCGAGGGGAACATGGACAGACACATAATCCGATGCAGACAAAAGTCCATCCAAATCAGGAACCCACTTAAGTCCATATACATCTTCAGCATCCGGTTTACGTGTCCTGGAGTGATAGAGGATATCCATATCGAATCCTCTTGCCCGTTTGGCGACCGCTGTGCCTATCAGGCCAAGACCGATCAACCCCAAAGTTTTACCGTACACATCAGTACCCAAATATGGGGTCTGATCAAAAATCTTCCAGTCCCCGGCAATGACCTTTCTGTTAGAGCGGGTTACTTGACGAGCCAAAGAAAGTATCAATCCCATCGTAAAGTCGGCGCACGACTCATGTAATATCCCGGGGGTGTTACCAACAAAAACACCATTTTTAGTTGCTGATTCCAGATCTATATTGTCAATTCCTATTGCTCTGGTTCCGACAACTTTCAAACGGTCAGCACCGGAAAACACTTCATCATCCATGATGTCATTAGACTCGATCATCATTCCATCGCACTCTTGTGCTTTCTGTATAACCAATTTCTTTGGTGGAGGGACTGGCTGATCCCAGATCTCCACTTCAAAATTTTGTTCCAGCTTGGAAATTGCATCTGGGACTATAATCCTAGTAACAAATACTTTCTTTTCTGGCATATATAAATCTCCTATTCATCACATGCTCGGGCGCAAAAGTATACACCGTTGTATTAAATACTAAACTGGCATTGAAGTTTATCCCTTGCACTGGGGGAGTTACTGTCTCAAAATTTTATTGATGTCTGAACAATTTCGCATCATACAAAAAATATCGTTGGTTAATGAAAGAATCTTCACAACAAAATATTTCATATAGATGGGTAATGCTCGCAGGTGTGTGGATTTACCGCTGGATTACTCTTTGTATCCTGTTTTTATATTGCCCTGTTATTTGAGTCAACAATTGTTACCGCAACAAACTAATCTAGTAATAATCAATTATCAGCCAACATAGAATTAATTAAAGAATGGTCAGGGACACCATTAGTTATGTAACGAATAGCTCCAGATTGATCAAAGATTATGAACGTTGGTACTAACTTTCCATCGTATTTGTCATATAAGATCTTGCCAACACGGCTTTGCACTTCTAGCCTGACGAATATTAACTTCTGGCCCAGTTGCACTTCCAACCTGTCGACGGCAGGTTTCATAGATAGACACCCAATTCAAAAATCGGAATATAAGTACAGTAATACGGGGCGACCAGAATTGTGCAATGAGTCCCAACCAGAAATATCCTTTATCTCATCAGAGGGGCTGGTCAAGGAATTTTGGAAAAAAACTACACCCACCATAAGAATTAGAACCGACAATAAAGCAATTCTTATTGAAAAAGTACGGTAGGCCAACAAAAAAGCTATCGTTAAAATAAAAAGAGAAACCAATACGTATGAATATTGGTTTAAGATAGTGAACATACCCGGTATCAAATAAAAATGGGTCGCTCAAAAGCGACCCATTTCGTTACTTTGTTCAAATTAGTCCACCTACGCGGCAGCCATATCATGTCCACAGCACATTGGTGACTTGATTTTGCCACAGCCGTTAGTACATTCTGCTACACCAACTGTAGTACCGTCATCTTTCTCAATATTTACATGGGTCAATTCTGTTCCACATTTCCCACAAGTAATAGGATGTACTTCCATCCCGCAATCCCCGCAGCTATATTTCGGCATTCTTTTCTCCTTAATTCACAATCATTAATAAAACAGTATCAAGTGACTCACGTTCATCCCAAAGAGTCTATCGTTCGCCAAAAATACTGTCAATCAAAAGAAATGGAGATTCCATATATTGAATAGCTCCAATCAACAAAGTATAGTTCCGACCCTACAAAACACCTTTACCTAAACAAGGCTTCTGTGATCAGATAACGAATATTTCAAGGAGAAAGTAATGGCAACCAAACCTTTACGAGTAAGTTACGGCGAGTACACATATGAAAATGTTCCCAGTTGGGCTCCTCTACCAAGTGGCTGGGAATGGAATCACGTGGTGGGAGTATGCGTTGATAGTCAAGATCGTATTTTCGCCTACAACAGAAGCGAACACCCAATGATTGTATTAGATAAAGACGGAACTATTCTAGCCACGTGGGGTGAGAATAGTTTCTCATCGGCCCATCACGTACAAGTTGGGCCAGCCGATTCCATATGGACAACCGATATAGGTGACCATACTGTGCGTAAATGGTCAGCTGAAGGCGAACAGTTGATGATGTTGGGTACCCCAAATGAGCCCGCACCTGAGCAAAGTGGCGAACCCTTTAACAAACCCACTGACATAGCTTTTGGTCTCGACGGGTCAATCTATATTTCTGACGGATACGGTAACTCCAGAGTTCATCATTACACACCTGAAGGAAAGTTAATTGGGTCATGGGGTGAAAGAGGAACTGGACCCGGACAATTTATGACTCCACACGGCGTTGAGGTAGACCCTTCTGGTCTTGTTTATGTGGCAGACCGTGAGAACAGCCGAATTCAGATTTTTTCATCATCGGGACAATATGTCTCAGAATGGAGAGGAGTTCACAGACCGAATGAAATTTTGCATGGTAATGACGGAGCAATGTACGTGGCTGAACTTGGCATGAGGCAAGGAACTGGTCCTGATGCTGATGAAGTCACCGTTGTTACTCCTCATTCCGGAGTCAAAATTATGACAAAAAATGGACAGTGGCTGGGTGGATGGGGTGCTGACACACATACAGCTGGTGATATAGTGGCCGCTCACGCAGTTGGGATTGACTCAGAGGGAAGCCTTTATGTCGGGGAAACTTTGGACGGTGCCCGACTTCAAAAATTTATTAGAGTTTAGGATTGTGAGTCCTCTGGTCTCGGAAATCTTCTTTCCTTGTCGGAGGACTAGCAAAAACAAAACATAAAAATGATAAAAACAGAAATCCCAAAATTATTTTGAAAGCTATGGGAGCTCCCGAAAGAAATTTTATGGCCCGAAAATAGAAATTAAAAATAGGTGCCATATGGTAACTTTAGCTGTATCTCATAACACCAAAATTTTTGAGTTAACGATTCTCTTCCAGGCACTCTATTAGAAACGCTAAAGACGCCTTGGTAAAAGAGACCATATTTTCCTCTCTTTGTTCGACAGCGGTTTCCAAAGTTTTGGTGCGAGACAAAGGACCCGAAACACCAATACAAGAATGGCCAGCAGAATCTCCATACCGGTTCCCCGTAGGGCCAGTGGCTCCAGTTTCACTCAACCCCCATGTGGTACCCAGCAATTCCCGTATGGTTTTGGCATTTAGGGAGGCATATTGCTCTGTGGAAGCTCTCAACCCCTCCATTTGTTCATCATTTACCCCTAATAAATTGCGTTGCGCTACTCTGGTATATATAACGGACCCACCCATAAAATATCTGGAGGCTCCAGGTATCGCCAATAAATGTGCAGCAATTAAACCACCAGAAGATGATTCTGCAATTCCAATAGTTTGATTAGATTCAATTAAAAGATCCGCTGCTAGGTTCGCTAATCGCAAAATTTTCATGTCCATGCCCACTCCTCTATTTAGCTAATAAAGACTGTCCTAAAACAATCTATTTGTAATGTCCTCTTACCGGTTAAGATAAACGTTAAAGTCAATTAATACAAAGGAAAATATTCTATGAGTAAGGGTTGGTTTATTCTTGTCGGCGTATTTTCTGTGTCATTGGGACTCGTTACTGGAGGACTCATAAAAGGAAGTGTTGAACTTACAGCGGCCGGCTTCGTAATTGGAATCGGTGTTTTTTTGATCCGAAACTGGCTTAAATAAATCTATATTTATTATCTACCGCCTCGCCCTCACATACTGAGGTGGCCATACAGAATCTTGACCATCCAACTCAACCTGGGCGTTCAACGGCCAGTAAGGATTCCTAAGTAGTTCTCTCCCCAGAAGAATAGCATCTGCTTCTCCATTTCGCAGAGTTTGCTCAGCTTGAGAAGCGTCGGTAATCATTCCAACTGCTCCAGTTAATATCCCAACTTCTCTTTTTATAGCAGTCGCAAACAGTACCTGATAACCAGGGAATGCATCCAAATTTTGAGACGGTGAATTTCCACCGGATGAACAATCTATCATATCGACACCCTCCTCCTTTAACCAACCTGAGAGTTCTATTGAATCTTCAAGCGACCATCCGTCTGACATATATTCTGTTGCAGATATGCGAGCCAATAACGGCATAGACTCTGGAATAACTTTTCTTACTGCTGAGACAATATCTATGGGTAATCGACACCTGTTCCTCAACGTTCCCCCATAGCTGTCGTTCCTATGATTGGATAACGGTGACATGAATTCACAAGCCAAATAGCCATGAGCTAAATGTAATTCCAAAACTCTAAATCCCGCTTCAACAGACCTGACTGCAGATATGGAGAAGTCTGAAATGATTGAATCTATATCCTCTATTGTCAATTCATCAGGGACAACCCACCCTTCGTCAAATGCAAGCGGACTCGGTCCCACTATATCCCATCCATCATCCTCCTTTGTTAAAACATCGCCACCTTCCCAGGGTCTTTTGTGTGATGCCTTCCTACCTGCATGAGCTAGCTGAATTGAGGGGGTTGCGCCTTGCGAATCAATAAAACTGGCAATCGGCCGCAACGCAAAAGCCTGTTCATCAGACCAAATACCCAAATCTTGCGGCGATATTCTTCCCTCCGGGGATACTGCCGTCGCCTCAGCCATAACAAGCCCAGCACCTCCTACTGCCCTAGTCCCTAAATGAACCATATGCCAATCTGTTGCCACGCCATCTTCATTATTAGCCGAATATTGACACATGGGTGCTACAAAAAGCCTGTTTCGTATTTCTTCCCCTCTTATCGTGATGGGGGTGAATAAACTGCTCATATCGTTAAAACCTTTTTATGCTTTTTACCCTACTCTTATCAATTCAAATTCAACTTTCCCTTGTTCAACCAATTCTTTTATTTTTCTTTGCTTGACAGACATCTGACTGGAAGAAGACTTGAATTCCACCAAAACTATTTTGTCTTCTTCAAACTGTATCCCATCGATTGGACTGCCTAGAAATCTAAATTGTTTGCTATCCCAAGGATAAGCTTCCACTAGGGGTAAAAACTGTTAAGTTATTTGTCCGTATCGGGTGGACTGACTTCTAATCCGTGATTTCAGCTCCGAGACTGCAGATTTAAGTTTGAAGCAAAGGCCGGTAACAAAAAATAAACCCCCCGATAAAATAAGTAATAATCACCACGAGACTAAAAAATCCATGCATATACCTCTTAGTTGATGGTGATGTAGGCCACTACAAACATGCTAATTTATCTTCTAATTCTTTCCCGAATTCTAGGTATTGCCATTTCCTTACTTGAGGTTCTGAAACCTCTTCCTTAAACCTACTTGGATCTTTGGAGAGTCTGTCGAGACTAATGGTTGGCCACAAAAGACTAGGGTCTATACAAAGACCATCGCCCAGCGTCTTCCTCCATTCCTTTAACTCTTTCAACCTGACATTAGCCTTTTCTCTTTCTTGGTTCGACATAACGTTTGTTCTTATGTTTTGCCTGCGAGGTCGTTCAACCGGGGGCTGATTAAGGGCTTCTGCCGCTATTTTTCTAATCCGTTTCGATACCTGAGAACGACCCCACATACCAATTCCCTTAATCTCTGAATAATCCGAATGAGGTTTCCTGGCAATAGCCACTAGTACTGAATCCCCTACAATTTTGAAAGGGGGACGATCTCGGCCTATAGCCTCATCTTCTCGGACGGAATATAAGGATTGCAACACGGACAAAGCCTTACCATCTAGGTTTTTACTCCCTTTAACGTCTAAAAAGGCTGTCTCCTCATCCCTACGATTGAACTTTACAAGTTGCAACCTCTCACATTCCTCTTTCAACCATGAAATCCGTCCCAGGTTTTCAAGTTTGCTCGTCATAACTTCCATAGCCCTGAACAAATACCTGACATCATCCGCCGCATACTTCCTAGCCTCTTTGCTAAGGGGTCGTATACTCCAGTCACTTCTCTGAAGCTTTTTATCTTTGGTCACATCAGCATCGATATATTCTTTCAAAACAGAATCGAGACCCAGTTTCTTTGATCCTAAAAGGGCAGCGGCCAGGCTGGTGTCAAACACATTGTGGAAGGAAAAATCATAATCTCTATTCAGGCTACGAATATCATAATCACCGGCATGAAGGATTTTGACAATTTTATCGTTATCAAGCACCTTGCCTAGAGAAGATATGTCATCTATTGCTAATGGATCAACAAGGTAAATATCCTCACCTACGCAAAGTTGAATCAGACATACAAATTCTGGATATTTAAAAAACCCGTTTCCCTCTATGTCAATGCTTACATAACGGTTAGACAATGAATCTTCAATGATCTTCTCTAGATCATCTGATGAAGTTAGAATTTTGGGTGTCTCGTCTATGACTCTTAAACTCATTTATGAATTTTATTTCTTACATGAAGTATAACCTAATAGAATTCGCCCTTTGAGTTTGCAGAATTTTCAATCTTTATGTAAGTTTCAAATCCATATAACAAGCAAGGACAACAACATGGCAAGAATACCCCCATGGAGCAGAGAGGAAACAATCCTGGCGCTTCACACGTATATGAACCATGGGCGTGTACGGGAAAATAGCATTGAGGCCAAAGAGCTAAGCGCCTTTTTGAGGCATCTTACAGACCCATCTACTACATCTGATCCCATTAAATTTAGAAACCCCGATGCTATTGCCCTAAAGCTTCGGAAATTTGCAACCTTGGATCCTAGGGAGGCCTCTGGTATGCAGAAAGGAAGCAGAATGGAATTGGCAATTTGGAAAGAATTTTCCGCCAATCCCGAGCTTTTATCTCAAGAGGCGGGAAGGATTATTGGTTCGATTAATATTCCAACCCAGATTTCTGATCCGAATTTAAAAAAATCGAGAATCAGTTATGTAAAAAGTGCTGTGGATGCAGGAAAAGAGACTTCCGTCGCGGTAGGAAACAAACTCATGCCATTGTATAAATCAGCTAGAAAGCATCCCCTGAAGATCGTTGTCGGCTCAGCCGTTGGTTTACTGTCCACTGCGGCTGCAGTTCTATTGATCAAAAAAAAGAAATGACCCCAACTTAATAATAAATTTCTATATAAAAGAGGGAGGCCAAATTGAAAATCACCGATATTACCGTAAATCGTATCCGAGCACCTCAGGGAAACAATGCAAGAAGCTTTGTGGGCAGGCCGGGCCGTCTCCTCTTGCAAGTACACACTAACGAAGGTATAACCGGTATTTCCGAGGCAGGAAGAAATTTAAAAGTAATGCCTATGTCGATTTATTTGACAGGCACTATGGTTATGTGTTACAAATAGGTATCAACCAAGGGGGAGCAAATGACAAACACATTTCTTAAGACCATCAACCAAGTAACCGCAAAAGAAGCGGCAGCACGTATCACCTGGCTGCTTGATGCAGACC
>DTSF01000275.1:437-2162 GCA_012965485.1 Dehalococcoidia bacterium | reverse complement strand
TCAGGTGCCGGTGCTGCTGGTGGCTTAGGGGCAGGGATGATGGCGTTCATGGATGCAGAGCTAAAGGCTGGTGTGGACATAGTGTTAGACACTGTTAATTTAAGAGATAAACTCTCCTCGGTTGATCTTGTAATAACGGGAGAGGGAGGTATGGATTTTCAGACTGTTTATAACAAAGCTCCAATAGGAGTAGCCCGGATAGCCTCAGAATATGATATTCCGACTGTTGCGATTGCTGGATTACTGGGGAGTAATTTCAAGATAGTTCATGAACATGGCATTCGTGCTGCCACCTCTATAGTGAATGGTCCTATTACTCTTGAGGAGGCGTCAAATAGGGCCTTCGAATTGATATCTGATTCAGTGGAAGAAAGTCTTAGATTCATATCAGTTGGGATGGGTTTAAGTTAGCTTAATCTTCTTCTACGAGAAGTAGATGAACTTCTCCGGGTCCGTGAACTCCTGTGACCAAAGTATATTCGATATCAGCAGATCTGCTTGGTCCTGAAATCAAACTAGTGTAAGAATTTGCGTTGCCATCAACGAAGTCTTTTTTTTGGAGGGTAAAGAATTCGTCTAACGATGGTAGCACCTGTTCTTTTCCGACTAAAGCTACGTACATTGGAGGAGCTAGGCTTACTAGTCTGCCTACTTCATCACTTGCTGAGACCACGCACGTACCTGTCTCTGCTATGGCGTAGTCGACCCCTGTAACACCAATGTCAGCCTCTATAGCCCGCTGTCTGTTAAAGGAAGGATTTTGATCATCAGGTTTCACGACGGTTATTTCACTTTCAGGCGGCAGGTTGGCTTTTGCCAGTTTTAGCCTTCCTGTGGATTTCTGATTTGAAACTACGATGCGGGTTGAATTTTTTTCAAATGCCAATGATGCTATGTAGTCAGAGGCTTCGTCATAACTATGACATCGGTGCACTTTCCAGCCTGCCTCCTGTGAAGAAAATGTAAGTGTGTCAAATAGTTTCATCCAGTCGGTACGAGATTGATATCGAATGGCTTCGGTTCGATCAATCAAATCATCGACATCGTCGTTAATTAGTAGCTCTTTACTGGGATTGGTCTCATCGTCGGAACCGGATGACAAAGCTTCTTTAACTCTATTTAAAAAACTTTCGCGACTCATTTTCTCCCCATCAGGAATTACAGGTAATTTTCTGCCCCTAGGTTTAAAACGTTGTTCAAGTGAGTGTAAAGGTAACAGCAACCCTCTTTTTTTGCCTTTTCCATTTGCTTTTCAAAAGAGGCTGTTCCGGATGTCAATCCAGCTTCTGCTATAGATCTGAAAATTTTTCTGATCGCGGTGCTTACAGGGGGTTCATTTGCTTTGCCTGGATGACCTAGAGACTGTGATAAGTCTGACGGGCCTACGAAAAAGACGTCGACACCTGTGACGGATAAAATCTCGTCTAGGTTTTCTATGGCTTCTCGATCTTCTATTTGAAGCACAACTATAGAATCAAGGTTTGAAGTTTTAGAGTATTGGTCCAACTCCACTCCTATACCGTAATTTGATGGTCGAGTGCCCATCGCCAACCCTCTATTTCCTAACGGATGGAATTTTACAGATGCGACAGCAGCTTTCGCTTCCTTTCGGCTTTTAATGTGGGGCACCTGGACTCCATCAACCCCCCTGTCCATTACTCTCATAATATCAATGGAGGAGTTGGAGGGAGGCCTTGCAATGGCTGTTATTCCTGCAGCCTTCGC
>DTSF01000275.1:0-365 GCA_012965485.1 Dehalococcoidia bacterium | reverse complement strand
CAACTGAGGGGAGCTAAACATCATTGACACTCCCACCACGGCAGTATTCGCTGACATGGCAGTTTTCATTTCTGGGGCTTTCATTTTATTTGCACTTAAATTTACATTTTTTGAGTTTTCATATTAGAGTACGCTTACGATACCCTATTTCCGCAATATTTAGGAATCATTACAGTTTAATGGAAAAAGAGTGAACAAATGGGCCAATCACAATCCCTGAAAATAAAGGATCTGATACCTGAATTAAAAAGGATAGTTGGTGATAACTATGTTTTGGATGATCAGGCAGATCTTTTAGTTTATGAATATGACGCATCAATCGACCGCGGCAATCCAGTAGTTGTAGTTTCGCCGGCACCTTCAGG
>DTSF01000274.1 GCA_012965485.1 Dehalococcoidia bacterium | reverse complement strand
CGTGTGTATTAGAGAAAATATAAATGGATACTGATTCCCTTAAATCGAAGTGTTGGGAGATTATCGATAGTCGTGCCGATTGGCTGGTCAATATATCGAAACATATCCTTCAAAATCCTGAACCAGGCTTCCATGAGTTTGAGACAGCCAAATTTGTGAGCCAAAAATTGCAGGAACTGGGCCTGAAGCACCAGCAGGGAATTGCACTGACGGGAATAAAAGGGATTATAGATGGTGGACTGCCGGGGCCAACTATTGCCATAATCGGAGAATTGGATTCTTTGAGAGTTGCAGGACATTCGTATGCTAATCCGGAAACTGATGCTGCTCATGCATGTGGCCATCATTGTCAAATTGGAATGATGTTGGGGGTTGCTGCCGCTTTTCAGGAAATGACCAAAAGTTCAAAGATCCCGGGTAAACTGGCATTTATGGCTCTACCTGCAGAGGAATTTATTGATGTTGAGTACAGATATGGCCTCCATCAGACAGGCCAAATTGAATTCATGTCCGGGAAACAAGAATTTTTGAATGTGGGAGCGTTTGATGATGTGGATATGGCGGTTATGGCACACACATCCAAAATCGATGAAGGGAAATTTTCGATTGGTGGTACAAGTAATGGGCATGTAGTGAAATACGTCCGATTTTTAGGGAAGGCTTCTCATGCCGGAAGCTTACCTCACGAGGGGATTAATGCCCTTCAGGCTTCCATAGTTGCTTTAAACGCTTTAAATACCCAAAGAGAGACCATGAAAAATGAGGATACTATAAGATTTCACGGCATTATGACTAAAGGTGGCGTTTCGGTTAGTTCAATTCCTGCTGAAGTTAAATATGAAGGGAGAGTAAGAGGTGGCACCACGGAAGCAATTGCCGATGCTAATCTTAAAATGGACAGATGTTTGAGGGCAGGGGCCCTTGCCTTAGGTTGCGAGTTGGAAATAATTACATTGCCGGGATACATGCCAATCAAAAATAATCCCCAGATGGCAGATATTTTTATTGAGAATGCTGCCTCTTTGGTAGGGGAAAATCATGTGATCCAGAAATCCCCGACTCATAATTCCGGCGGCAGTACTGATATGGGAGATCTCAGTCAAATCATGCCAGTAATCCATCCATATACAGGAGTCGCTAGTGGCACTGGTCACGGGGCTGATTATTTAGTGCAAGATTACACTCAGGGTGTGGTCAATCCAGCGAAGGCCCTCGTAGGAACTATAGTCGATTTACTTTGCCGTGAAGACAATTCAGCAAATAAAATATTGAGTGCATTTCAACCAGATTATTCAATCAACTCATACGTTGGACTTCAAAGGTCGAGACTTACTGAAGAAATTTATAAACCTAAGTAAGGTTTTAGCGCAAAAAATCCGAGACTTGACCAGAATATTTTGAAAGCCAGGCTTGGTTTAATCGTATTCGTTCCTTGGCCTGCCTTATAGTCCTCTCTGCAGCTGGAGTTGGATTGTCTTCGAAAAATTGTTCTACTTCTTTCAATCTTTCTATGGTTGTAAACCCGGAAACTATCGATACAAGACGCATCAATGCGAATCCCCCATCACCATATCTTCGGTCAATTTCTTTCCAATTGTTTCGTATGAAATCCCAGGCTAATGATCTCCCTAGTACCGAGCCTGCCACGGTTACAATCACCCTTATAGAGTCTTGAACTCGGATATCTTCGCTAAGTGACTTTTTCAAAGTTTCTTCCAATAACTCCTTATCGCTAAAATTAGATAAAGCCGAATGGAGCCTAACCTTCTCTTCCTGAAGATCCGAGGCTTTTTCCAAAGCCCACATTTGATCGTAAACCAGTTTATCGCCTTGTTGGGCCGCCAGGTTGAAAACAACTGTACGTATGTCAGGGTGTATTACTTGCCGCTCGGATACATGATTGTCATATTTGATCCGAGCCTCTTTTAGGACGGATTTATCACCATAGTGCCCAGAATTTCCAAGAGACGTACTTCTCAAAAGGGCATCTAGGTGCCCGTCGCCTGGTTGCTTTTCCCATCCTATCTTTTCGCTTATGGCCGAAAATATCTCTCTACAGAAAATTTGATATTCTGAGTGGCAACCCAACCCAGATATCAGATTCTCTATACCCCTAAGCCCGGTTGCAAGATCTGAAAGTACGGAAGCATCAGATTCGGTAGA
>DTSF01000273.1 GCA_012965485.1 Dehalococcoidia bacterium | reverse complement strand
CAAAGGGGGGCATGTATTCTTTTTCCCAAAGGTGATCAGCTTCTTCTCGAAGTAACTTTGTGTAACTCATTATAATATCCGGTTATCCTTTAACCACAATACTGATTTCTGTACCGCCGTTCACCCCCCGGAAAAGCTTCTCGTCACCGCTGATATGACCAAATACATTCACTGCACTAGCAGCTCTTGGCTTATCATCGGTACTTGCAGGAGTCCGTCCGAAGAATATACAGAATGCATTACCTGGAGGCCAAAATGCAATATCTCCTGATGACACTAAATCTGAAGCCTCTGAATGCTCAGTAGCGCTGACGGGAATGTCAAAGTATATTTCATCTCCCCATATGTTTGCTGCACCTGATAAAGGGAGCGAATTCCAGATTTGTTCAGCCATTTCTGTTTCATTCAAAGTCGCATCAATCGAAAGGTTACCAGCGTTTATTGTTATAGATCGCTCTTTCATGAAGCCTCCTATTTACACGCTCGAGATCAAAAAGGTGTTGACATAGCCAAGGTTCACCATACCATATGAATCCACCCAAATTTTCAGCTTTAGGACAGGGTGAAATATATGACAGAAAAATATATCCTTGCAATTGATCAAGGGACCACCGGTACGACAGTGGCTTTGGTAAATTCTCGTGGAGAATTGTATGCATCTAGCTATAGAGAGATAACTCAGTTTTACCCAAATCCTGGCTGGGTAGAACATGACCCAGAGGAAATATTAGAAAGTGTGTTTGCCTGCCTGCGTGAGGTCATTGAGGCCTCTAAAATATCGTTGAAAAACGTAGTTTCCATCGGTATCACAAACCAAAGAGAAACCACTCTAATATGGGATAGGAAAAGTGGCATACCAATACACAAAGCGATTGTATGGCAATGTAGAAGAACAACCGACATATGCCAGGAATTGATTGGTACTCCTAAGGCCAAAACGATAACCAGGGTAACAGGATTATCAATAGATCCATATTTCTCAGCAACCAAAATAAGATGGATATTAGATTCCGTGCCAGGGGCATATAACAGGGCCAAGGATGGGGATTTGGCCTTTGGAACTGTTGATACTTGGATAATATGGAATATGACCAATGGTAAAAATCATGTAACCGATGTGACAAACGCATCTCGCACAATGCTCTTTGATTTAAACACCCTTGAGTGGTCTAAACAAATCTTGGATATTTTTGATATACCAGTTGAGCTATTACCTGAAATTTGCGATTCAGATGCCCAATTCGGATTATGTGAGGCCGATATTTTAGGCCAATTCAAGTTGCCCATTTCTGGAGTCCTTGGTGACCAGCATGCCTCTATGTTCGGGCAGGCCTGTTTTTCGGTGGGTTCAGTAAAGTGTACTTATGGGACGGGGGCTTTTTTATTGATGAATACCGGGAAAGACATCAAGATTTCTGACAGAGGATTACTCTCTACATTGGCCTGGAAAGTTAAAGGTGAAGTTGAGTATGCATTAGAGGGTAGCGTTTTTTCAGCTGGAGCGACAGTTCAATGGTTAAGAGATGGATTGGGACTCATTGAATCTTCCTCAGAAGTAGAGGTACTTGCCCGTTCTGTCCAAGATAGCGGAGGTACATATTTAGTTCCGGCATTTACGGGTTTGGGAGCCCCTCATTGGGACATGAATGCCAGAGCCACTATGGTTGGTATGACGAGAGGAACCAATAAAGGCCACATAGCTAGAGCCGCCCTAGAGGCTATTAGCTACCAGTGTCAAGAAGTTTTGAAAATTATGCAAGAGGATTCCGATTATGAAATATCTGAACTTAAGGTGGATGGTGGTGCTACCAGTAACGAACTCTTGATGCAGATGCAAGCGGACATTAGTAACCTCAGGGTGAATAGGTCACGGGTTCAGGAGACCACCGTTCTTGGGGCAGCATTTGTAGCTGGTATGGGGGCCGGATTCTGGAACTCCAAGTCAGACATATCTGCAATATGGGATTCGCAGGGAGTATATACTCCTTTAATGGCTGATGAAGAAAGAACCGAGAAATTAAGTTTCTGGGCTAAGGCGGTGGAAAGATCCAAAGAATGGATTTCTTAAATACGGGAGACAAAATATGCCTTCAATGATGCCTGATGATTTAGAAAAAATTGCTGTAGGTTTACTTATTGGAGCAGGGGCTTCAGAAGATGAAGCCCAAG
>DTSF01000272.1 GCA_012965485.1 Dehalococcoidia bacterium | reverse complement strand
CAGGTCTGAAGAGGTCAGCTATTGTTTGAACTCTTTCGGTGATTTCTCCGTTCAATTCTCCCACTGTGAAACAAATTGGCTCTTTCTGTAGGGATTGTGAAACACTGCCGGTACGAGTTATGTGTGCGGGTTCATACATTCCGGCAGAAATCGTTGTTATGCATCCGATGGTTCTATGAGCGCCTACAAGGGGAGCTATTTGTATTTCATTGATACTGTTCTGAGGACTCACCACCCAGGTATCTTCTTTCATGAAAGGAAGCATCGCGTTGACAGCATTCTTAGTGTCATAGGACTTTACTCCTACAATCACCATATCGAATTTATCCTCTATCCTTGGGATTTCGTCAGTGTGTATAGCCTCGACTGTGACGATATATTCTCCCACTATGCCATCCAAGGTGAGTCCTTTTTCATTCATGGCGTCTACGTGTTCTTTCCATGGATCTATCATTAGCACGTCATTGCCTTCTCTAGCCATAAAACCAGCTAATGTTCCGGCGATTGCTCCTACTCCTATGGCTGCCGTTTTCATACCCAAATCTCCCTGCTGAAATTGCGGTTCAACTTTATTTTGTTCTGATAATTCGGATATATAATCAGAGACTTTTCGTTGTTGATCTAAGCTTTTCTTCCTTTGCGATCTATAAAAGGTTTAAATCCTTCCAAGATTGGTGTAGGTTCAAG
This sequence comes from Dehalococcoidia bacterium, assembly GCA_012965485.1. The sequence continues at coordinate 1,492 of DTSF01000272.1, read as the reverse complement.
TTCATTGGCCTGGGCATTCAATTCATTTTGATAGGAGGTCTCCCAGCTTTCCCCTATATCTTCGATTAAAAGTTTCTTGATTCCCTGCACCATGCGGGCATCGTTGCCCACAATCATTTTGGCCAATTCGTTGGCTTTATCCAGAAGCTCAGTAGACTTAACCAGATGATTTAGCAATCCTATTTGGAGACTCTCTTCGGCTTCTACAACTCGGGCAGTAAGTAGCAATTCCTTGGCTTTAGGCCAACCTACTTGCATAGGTAAACTCCATGTGGAATTTACTCTCCCATATGCGGCAGCAAGAAATCTAAATCTGGTTCTTTCGCACCCTATTCTTATATCGAGGCTGGAAGCTAAAACAGCCCCTCCTCCGTAGGCTAGACCGTTTAGAGCGCCTATGGTTGGTTTTGTGCAGCTTCCTATGTGCCATGCATAAGTAGGTCTTCTAGGGTCTTGAGCAGGAGGATCGTCACTTTCGGCATTTCTTGTCATCTCGTGGATATCTGCTCCCGCAGTGAAAGCTCTGTCCCCAGCGCCAGTGATTATTACTGCCTTAACCTCATCATCAGACTCGACCTCGGTTATGGCTTGATCAAGTTCACGAAACAGAGTCGTGCTAAGGGCATTCATTACCTCAGGCCTGTTAAGGGTTATAGTAGATACCCCTTCAAATTTGTCATATAGGATTGTTTCGTAGGTCACTCCAGGCTCCTTCTGTTTGATTGCTAGTGGTGAAAGAATTATAGGAAGCTTTTTTCCAAGGGGTCAAGAAATCGAATATAGGGTCTTGGCTACTACCATTGGTATAGTTTCAAATTGATGCAACCTTTTTTGCTAAATGCTATTCCCTCCGATTCCAGCATGGTTTTTTGCAAACTTGGCCCTGCTCCCTCTCTGTAACTTATTGCTCCATCTCGGTTCACTATTCTGTGCCATGGAATTTCTGTGTTGGCTTGGAGATTGGAAAGGGCGTAACCCACCAACCTAGCATTATTGACACCAGAAAGTTGGGCAACCTTACCGTAGGTTGCCACCATTCCAAACGGGATCTGTCTAACTACTTCATATATTTTTTCAAAAGTATCCATGCGAAATATCTCAAAATATTGCTTCTAAATATCATTCCTTCCATTTCTTTCCAAGACAATGATAAGAAGTTAGCACTATAAACCATGATCCTGATAATATTCGCATTCTACACAAATGATTTATGAGGTTACTTCTATGGCAGAGGCAGATTTCAAACCTATAAAAAAAGTTTCAGTGGAAAAAATGGAGGTTAAGCCTAATCTAGATCTTGAAGAGTCTTATAAAGATTTTGATTGGGAATCCCTCTATAAGCAGCTGGATTGGCTGCCTGGAGGAGGGTTGAACAAGGCCCATGAAGCCATTGATCGACATGCTAATGGTGATAGGCGAGACAAAATAGCTATGATTTGGGAAGGTAAAAACGGGGAGCGCGAAGATTATACATTCGGTGATATGAAGCGGC
>DTSF01000271.1 GCA_012965485.1 Dehalococcoidia bacterium | reverse complement strand
TACTGAAAGAACTTTGTGACGAAGCCGGCAGAGACGTTTCTTCAATAGGTATAACAGTTTATGGTGCCACACCTGACCCAAGTGTGGTCGATGAGCTTTTCTCTGCCGGTGCTGAACGAGTGGTTTTGACAATTGATAGTGTGGGGGAATCGGAGGCTTTAGCTCAATTAGAGGAGCATGCTAACAAATTTTTATAAAAGTTTGTGAAACACAGTATTTGATCCTCAGACTTCTGTTATACTTCAGGGCGATATCTCCCTGTGAAGAGTCCGCGTTTCGAGGTCCGGACCCTCATTGAGGAGAAATTTTTTTGCCCGAAATATCTAGTTTCCCAGGTTGAATAATTTATTGATACTAGTTGAGGAGATTTGCTAATGCCCGCCTATGCCATCCTCGGTGCCCAGTGGGGTGATGAGGGTAAGGGTAAAATCATAGACTATCTGTCGAGACGAGCAGATATTGTGGCTAGATTCTCTGGTGGCAATAACGCGGGGCATACAGTTATAAATGATTTAGGTGATTTCAGTCTCCATTTGGTTCCTTGTGGCGTTTTCAGTGACGGGGTAATGAATGTTATAGGCAATGGAGTCGTTGTGGACCCCGATGTCTTAATTGAAGAAATGGAAGCTTTGAAACAAAGTGGCATAGATGTGAGTCGCTCCTTAATGGTCAGTGAGAGGGCTCACCTAATAATGCCTTACCATGTAATGTTGGACACCTTAGCTGAAAGTGAGCGGGGCGACTTTGCAATTGGTACCACTGGGAAGGGTATTGGCCCTGCATACAGTGACAAAACATCTAGAACGGGTATAAGGGCGGCAGATCTTTTGGATTTAGAAGGTTTAAGGCACCGCCTGGAAGAAGTCCTTCCCTTCGTGAATAGAGTATTGACGAAGGTGTATGAGGTTGATTCCGTATCTATAGACTACATTTTGGATAAAAGTAGGATGTGGAAAGACTTTCTGGGGCCTCTTATAAAACCAGTAGGTAGATATGTAAATGAGGTATTGGATTCGGGTGGCACTGTAGTCCTCGAGGGAGCCCAGGGTATACTGCTCGATCTAGACCATGGGACTTATCCTTTTGTCACCTCTTCAAGCCCCACCATTGGAGGTGCGAGTACTGGGTTGGCAATTCAACCAAAACAAATTACAAATGTGCTTGGTATATTCAAAGCCTACAATACAAGAGTTGGCTCTGGGCCATTTCCTACAGAATTATTTGATGATGTCGGTGAAGGTATTCGTACAATAGCCAAGGAGTTTGGTACGACAACAGGACGCGCAAGGCGGGTAGGGTGGTTTGACGGGGTACTTGCGAGTTATAGCAATAGGATTAATGGATATACTTCCGCTGTAATCACGAGATTGGATGTTTTAGATCACCTGGATTCAGTAAATATCTGTGTGGGGTACGAATTAGATGGTGACCTTCTTGACGAACCTCCTGGAGGAGTCGCCGCGTTAGAAAAGTGTTCACCTGTTTATGAGACTTTGGATGGATGGGATGTCCCTACTGCGGGCATATCGAATATATCGGAGCTGCCGACTAACGCTCGAATTTATGTGGATCGTTTGGAGGAGTTGATTGGCTGTCCGGTGGATATAATATCCACCGGTCCTCATAGAGATCACACCATAATGGTGAGGGATATATTAATTTCCTAGAACGGCCCGACTGATTGGCTGATAGCTAGGAAATGGGTAAGTCCACCTCATATTTGTCCATTACGGGATTAAACGTAGATACGAAATCTTCACCTGGATCGCAAAGCGGCAATCTGTTGGGTCCAGCATTAAATCCGGCTCTATTGGCAGCATATTTGATTGGAATTGGGTTGGTTACCCAAAAGAGAGCCTTGAAAATTGGAAGTAAGCGCTTGTGCTCAGAAGCAGCACTTTCTATATTGCCTTCAAGAATAAGCCCCATCATAGTTTTGATCTGGGTTCCGTAGAGGTTAGCTGCCACACTCACGACTCCGTGCCCTCCAACACACATGATAGGAAATGTTTCGTCGTCATTCCCAGACCACACTCTGAATCCATCAGGTGCCTTGTCGATAATATTGGTGATTTGAACATAATCACTCGAAGCTTCTTTTACCCCCACGATGTTATCTATTTCGGCTAGTCGTAAGGTGGTTTCTGTTGTCATGTTCAGGGCGGTCCTGGATGGGACGTTGTAAAGTAACCCAGGAAGAGAAGTGGCCTCCGCTATCGCCTTGAAGTTTTGGTAAAGGCCTTCTTGAGTTGGTTTGTTGTAAGCAGGAACGGTTAGAAGCAATCCATCGGCTCCGACCTTTTCTGCCTCAATGGATAGTTCTACAGATTTTCTATGGTTATTATCGGTAGTTCCGGCGATCACCGTGGCAGTGTCCCCCACAGCCTCTTTCACTTCGGCGAATAACTGCACCTTTTCGTCGTCGGACATTGAGGGGGATTCTCCAGTAGTTCCGCCTATGACCAATCCGTCCGTTCCCGAAGCAACCAATCCCTTTGCTAGGCTTCTAGCTTGAGGGAAGTTAATATTACCGTCTAAGTCAAACGGGGTAATCATAGCTGTAAGAAGTCTTCCAAAATCTACCATTTTGCTATTTCCTCCAGTTGCTCTTTGAAACCACTTCGCGTTTCATCAGTTCTTCTGCTATCTGAATAGCGTTGAGGGCCGCGCCTTTTCGTAAATTGTCACACACAACCCACATAGCTATCCCGTTCGGGTGTGAGATATCCTTTCTGATTCTGCCCACTAATACATCATCACCCCCTGCCGCGTCTATAGGCATAGGATACACGTCGGAGAATGGGTCGTCCACAATTTTTATCCCAGCCTGATTTCCCAATATTTCCTTTATTTCCTGAGGCGATACTGGCTGCTCAAATTCAATGTGTATCGCTTCACTATGACTGACTGCAACTGGAACCCTTACACATGTGGCTGAGATCAATATGTTGGGGTCATGCAATATTTTTTGGGTTTCATACAGCATTTTCATTTCTTCCCTTGTGTAACCATTTTCTTGAAAAGGTTCTATATGAGGTAGAACATTGAAAGCAATTTGGTGAGGATATTCTTTCGCGGTTATAGGTCTATTGTTCAAGACTGCCTGGCTTTGATCTTTCATTTCACTAAGTGCTGCTGCGCCAGTACCTGTCACAGCCTGGAAAGTGTCAACAACAACACGCTTCACTGAAGATTTTTTCATCAAGGGGTTTAACACCATAACCAATGGGGTGGTGGAGCAATTGGGAATAGCAACTATACCTTTATGATTCGCTAAATCATCTGCATTAACTTCAGGTACAACTAACGGGACGTCAGCATCCATTCTAAATGCCGAACTGTCGTCTATGGCGACGGTTCCTTGCTTTGCCGCTAAAGGGGCAATTTCTCGACTGACATCACCACTTGCGGAAATAAATGCAAAGTCCATTTCTTGCAAAAGTTCAGGGGTACAAAGTTCCACTTCTATTTCCTGGGATTTATACGCTATTTTTTTCCCTACAGACCTAGTTGAGGCACACAGCCGTATCTCATCCATAGGAAAATTTCGTTGTTGGGCAATGTCCAAAAATACTTGTCCGACCGCTCCTGTTGCTCCGACAACGGCAATTTTGCAAGAATTCAAACTTTCCCTCCGTAAATGAAACTACTAAATGTTCATTAGTTAGGATATTAAGCTGGACTAAAAAAGTTTATAGCCCCATTATTTTGTCTAATCCTACAGTTAATCCCGTTGATGCACTGGAGGCTTGTATAGCCATGATCACACCAGGCATAAAACTTTCTCTGTTTATCGAATCGTGACGGATCGTTAATGTTTGTCCTAATGATCCAAAAACCATTTCATGATGAGCGACTCTGCCAGGCATTCTACCGCTATGGATGACAACACCACCATGCATCCCTCCCCGGGTGCCTTCTATAAGCTGTTTTTCTGCAATTGGGGCAATAAAATCACTGTTCTTACCGTCGACCGCGGCTTGAGCTATGGCAATGGCTGTGCCTGACGGTGCATCTATTTTGGCTTCATGGTGAACTTCCGTCAGATCAGCGTAGTCAAAAAATCTTGCGGCTTCTTTTACCAAATGCAACATCAACACTGCCCCCATGGCGAAATTTGGCGCAATTATTATGCTGGTGCTATTAGAATCGGCTAAAGTTTCAGCAATTTTGAAAGTTTCTTCAGATAAACCAGTTGAACCAATTACGCAGTTCACACCAGCAGGAGACGCCGCTTCCATAACACTTTTCGCACCGGAGGCATTCGTGAAGTCGACCACAACGTCAGCTCCTTTAACCCCATCTTTTATATCTTGAAATACCGGTATGAATCCTTCTCCAGTAGGCAATGATATTTGATCAATAGCGGCGGCAATATCTGAACCTGCAATAGGTTTCATACCCTGGGTATTATCCACGGCATTTAAAACCTCCTGACCCATCTTGCCTAGGACTCCGTTAACAACGACTTTAATATCAGCCATGGTGGAACTCCTTTTACCGCTTTGGTTCCTGAATCAAACCTAACTACTGACTATTACGAAATTTTAGTCTGTCAAAAGGGCCTTACGAGAAAGCTTTATACGACCGGAATCGTCTACATCAATGACTTCCACCGTAATTTCCTCTCCCACACTTACAACGTCTTCAACTTTGCCGACTCTGTAATTTTCTAATTCACTTATGTGGACCATTCCGTCTGTGCCAGGTGCTATTTCAACGAATGCCCCGAACTTCGCAATATTTACTACTGCTCCAGTTATGATGTCCCCAACATTTACCTCAACTTTTTCAACCTCTACCCTAGGGCTTCGGCCAGCAGATGAAGAGCCATCACTATCATCCAAAAGTATTTTTCTGGACAATTTAATCTTGCCTGACTGGTCAACACCTATGACTTTCACATCCACTTGATCTCCGACTGCCACTTCATCCCCTACATTTGCAACTCTGTAGTTGGCGAGTTCACTTATGTGAACCATACCGTCTGTGCCAGGTAATATTTGAACAAATGCTCCAAAACTGGCGATTTTAGCTACGGTCCCAGTAAAAACTTCGCCTACTGTGATTACTCTTGTAAGATCTTCCACCATCTTTATTGCTCTTGCGGCATCTTCTGCATTAGAGGACCCTATAAGAACCGTTCCATCATCTTGTATGTCGACGGTCGCATTGGTTTCTTCAACTATTCCTCTGATTGTTTTACCTCCTGGACCAATCACTGCACCTATTTTGTCTGTAGGAACCATGATTTTTTGTATCCTAGGTGCGTAGGGGCTGACATCAGATCTGACTTCAGGTATAGCAGACGTTATAACGTCCAATACTTGTGACCTGGCTTCTTTTGCCTGGGATAGAGCATCTTTTATGACATCGAAACTGATGCTATTTACCTTTATGTCAAGCTGGATGGCAGTAACTCCTTCGGAAGTACCTGCAACTTTGAAATCCATATCTCCTACATGGTCTTCCAATCCTTGTATGTCAGTGAGAGTTACATATTCCCCATCTTCACCGGTAATAAGGCCGACAGAAATCCCAGCTACGGGTGATGTTATCGGCACCCCAGCATCCATTAAGGCTAGAGTCCCTGCACAAACACTACCCATAGAGGTACTGCCATTGGAACTAAGGGCCTCACATACAATCCTTATTGTGTAAGGGAAATCCTCTTGAGAAGGTAAAACAGCACTCAAGGCTCTTTCAGCTAAAGCGCCATGCCCAATCTCTCGACGGCTAGTTGATCCAACCCTTCTCGCTTCTCCGACAGAATAAGGAGGAAAATTGTAATGAAGCATGAAATTTTTGGATACTTCCGGGCTAAGATTGTCTAGTTTTTGTGCATCACCTGAAGAACCGAGAGTAGTTATACCTAGTATTTGTGTTTCCCCTCTGTTGAATAATCCTGTGCCGTGGGTACGAGGTAGAATCGAAACCTCGGCTGAAAGCGGTCGTATTTCTCTCAAACCTCTTCCATCCGGCCTAACTCCGTCCTTAAGTATTCGTAGCCTGAATTGTTCATCAAGTAGTTCCTCAAAGGCTCCAGATGAAACGCTAGAGTCAAACTCCTCTGCCAGAGATTCCTCTAGTTCATCTTCTAAAAATTTTAAACGATTCCCCATGTCTTCTTGATCTTCTGCATCTGATAATGCCGTGTATATACGGTCTCCCAAAATTTCCCTTGCTTGTTTCACCGCTTCAGGATCATGTCCCTTTGGTACGAAATCTGCTTTTGGGGTACCGATTTCATCAGTGAATTCTTGTTGTAGGGAAATAATCTCTAAATTTACTGACTGTGCTAGCTGAATAGCCTCAAACACAACGTCCTCATCTACCTCTTTCGCTCCAGCCTCCATCATTGATACTCCATCGGTAGAACCTGCAACCACAAGGTCTAAAAGACTTTCCTCAAGTTGAGAATATGTAGGGTTAATTACAAATTCACCATCAATATACCCAATTCGGGTTGCGGCGATAGGCCCGTTAAACGGTATGTTCGATATGCTTAGTGCAGCAGAAACCCCGTTTAAGGCTATTATGTCGAGGGGCATTTCTCTGTCACTGGACAGTGTTGTCGCTATAACTTGGACCTCGTTTTTAAATCCCTTGGGGAATAGAGGTCTTATTGGCCTGTCTATTAACCTGTCGGTGAGTATGGCGTGAGTTGTAGGCCTACCTTCGCGTCTAAAAAAACTTCCGGGTATTTGGCCAATAGCGTAATGTCTTTCTTCTAGATCCACTGTGAGAGGAAAAAAATCTAACCCTTCTCGAGGATTACTCATTGTGACCGTGGCTAGAACCACATTGTCACCTTGCTTGATCAATATAGAGCCGCCTGCCTTTTGAGCCAAACGCCCTGTTTCCAATTCCAAATCGTGTCCGTGTATATTACGGATTATTGTATGTAGTGAAATGTTGATTTACTCCTGGAGTAATACCAGAGGTTCAGATGGGAGATGTGCAATAATCGGGGGATGGTGATGTGTGAGTTACTATCGCCTAAGACCCAATCTGGCTATTAACGACCTGTACCTGTTTACATCTTCTGCATTCAGATAGCGTAAAAGCCGGCGACGCTTTCCCACAAGTTTCAGTAAACCTCTTCTTGTGGATTCATCGTGATTATGTTCTCTCAAGTGCTGGGTCAATTCATTGATACGCGAAGTCAGTATCGCTACTTGCGACTCAGTCGATCCTGTATCGTTGTCGTGAACGCGGTATTCCGCAATGACGGCTTCCTTGTCAGCCCTATCCAATCCGTTCTCCTGGATTTCTCTCTTTCTTGTTATTTAACTAATTTAAGTTTGCAAAAAGTGTAACACCCAATCTTCGGTGTAGCAATTTATAATTCAACTTCGGATTGAAATTATGAAGACATTATTTTTGAATGGATTCTATAAAGGCCGTTACAGTTTTTTCAAACCCGGATGGATTATCACCCATGACAAGGTGTCCTGCATTTTCTATTATCGCTAATTTTCCACCCGGTATTCTGCCAATCATTTCGTCAGCAGTTCCAGTAGCTATGATGTCACTCTTGTCTCCTCTAACAACCATGGTCGGGCACTGCAAATTCTCTAGGTAACCCCATAGTTTGCTGGTCATTTCTGGGTCCTGGGGACGTCCCATTCTTCCTTGAGATCTTAGGATCTTGTCATACTTCCACGTCCATTTGCCGTTAGGCAGCTGTTTCAAATTGTTAACTATGCTTCCCCTGATCTGTATTGGATCTCTCCGAGGATTGTATTTGATTACCCTGTCAACAAAGGCGTCAATAGAATCAAGTTCGTCGTCCTGCTCCACGAAGTTTCTTATGTTCTGGGTCCCAGCCCTAACATTTTCAGGACCAGCATCCACAATTATTAAGGCCTTTACTTGGTCAGGGTTAGAGGAGGCGTAGGTGAATGAGTTTCTTCCACCCATTGATAGTCCCATCAAAACAAATTCACCGAGGTCTAGTTTAGCAACTATTGCCTCTATGTCCTTCTGTTGTGTTTCTGGAGTGTAGTCTCCATCTGATGCCCAATCACTGTCGCCGTGCCCTCTTTGATCCAATGCGATTATTCGATA
>DTSF01000270.1 GCA_012965485.1 Dehalococcoidia bacterium | reverse complement strand
AAATAAACCCAGGAGTCCCTTTCTATTTTGTTGAATATTTCCTTCAGCAAGGCAATATCAAAGACTGTTAAGATTTTGTAATTGTCTGATATATTTTGAAATAATTTCCTCAGATTGAAGTCTCCTTAGAATTGGTATAAATGAGATTACGGGGAGTCGGGTCTAAGGTTTTTAGATATCCAGATGAGAAAAATTTTCCCATCTTGCTTATCCCAGCATGTTTTTGTGCGCCGACATATTCGTTGAAAGCAGGGATTAGTTCCTGGGGTGAGAGGCCCATACTTGCTATATTTATAAACAAACGGGCATTTTCAACTGGAATTAGATTCGAATAGGATACAAATCCTAAACCGTTCGTTCTTTCTTTTAGCATCTCCGCACCAATGGAAATGAACCTCGTCAAACCCTCAACCGTATAAGGGGGATCTGTAATAAATACATCCTGCGAATTTTTGTAACATGGCGAAATTTCCTCAATAAAATCGATCTTATTCAAGCGTATCTCAAAATTAAGTTTAAAGCTCATGGATTCAATGAAATTTAATATTCTCTCATCAATATCAAAAACAGTTAAGCTATTTATTTTTAATCCAAATTGTGTAGTAAAAAGAATCATGGCAAGTGAAGTCAAGTCATCATCCCCTAATATTGCTATATCCCTTCCCTCTAACGAGTCATTTTGATGGAAATACATAACCCTTTTAAAACACGTCAGGGAGGTCGCATGGGATTGATCAAGGCTATAATCAGGAGAAGGTCTTTGTTTCGTCAATTTATCGAATTGAGAGACCAACTTGGTTACTGTATCTGAGACTTTATACTGGCAATTAAAGTCAGGGATCTTAGTGTCAAGTATTCCGATAGAATGCAAAAGCTTTATTCCGGTGTCCGTTAAAATCGCGCCTCCTTTTCTTGAAAGGAGTTTCCTTTTCTCTAATTCCCGACGAGTTGCTGAAAGTGCCGGTACAGGTATGCCGGTCGCCCTGGAAATATCATGTATAGGCACTATTCCCCCTCTAAAGATTTCCCTCATGATTAACCTAACCCCTTGATATCCCTCCTGCAATCGGGAATCCACAGAAACTTGAATTAAAATATCCTCGGCCTCAGACTTATCCATAAATTACACATATCCCTCGATAATACTAATTTTATGCTGTTGGAATGACAAAACGTAATTCCACAGTTTGCTTCATCTCCAGATGACAAGTATGGAAATGTTATACTCCGCCTCATCTTATCGGTAAGTACAAAATTTAGGGAGAGCAAGTCATGTTGGTAATAGATGCTATTTCACAAATTCTAAAGAAAGAAAGTGTGGAGTACCTTAGTGCTTTTCCGACAACCTCAGTGATCGAGGCAGCAGCCAAATCAGGCATCAAACCGATAATATGTAGGCAAGAACGGGTCGGGGTGGGGATTGCCGACGGTTATTCGAGAATTACCAAAGGTAATCCTCCTGGCGTTTTTGCAATGCAATACGGCCCTGGAGCCGAAAATGCCTACCCAGGAGTGGCAACAGCATTCGCCGATGCAGTACCGGTGCTATTTTTGCCCCTTGGTCACAGAAGGGATCGTGATAGAGTCTTTCCGCATTTTAATTCAGTCGATAGTTTCTCTACCGTTACTAAATATGTCGAGCAACTAAATGACGCAGAGTCAGTTGCAGACACAATGAGAAGAGCTTTTTCACGTTTGAAAAACGGCCGTCCGGGGCCAGTAATGGTTGAAATACCTATTGATGTCGCAGAGCAAGAAATCGAGGCGTCGACAATCTCACGGTACGAGAAAGCAATGACCGTGCGTTCTTCGGCTGAGGAGGAGGCCGTGCTGAGGGTAGCTAAAACTATCCTTAGCTCAAAAACACCTCTAATATATGCTGGGCAGGGTGTGCTATATGCTGATGCGTCCCGAGAGTTACAAGAACTAGCAGAATTAACTAACATACCTGTCACTACCACAATGGCCGGCAAAGGTTCTATTGATGAACGCCATCCTTTATCCCTTGGCAGTTCATCTGTCGTAATGAATGGCGCCGTTCTACACTACATGAAAACAAGTGACACAGTACTGGCGGTAGGCACCAGCCTCACAAAGCATGGAATGGTAACCACAATCCCAGACGGGAAAAAAATTATTCATATCACTAATGATCCTATTGACATTGGAAACTATTATCAGCCTGACGATGCCTTGCAAGGGGATGCAAAATTAGTCATTCGGCAGTTAATAGAGGCGTGTTCCGATTTACTTTCTACTCGAGATAGGCCGGAATCTCCTGCCAACCATATTAGAGAAATAAAATCAGAATGGAGCAAGAGTTGGGAGAAAAAATTAACCTCCAGAGAGTCTCCAATGACTCCTTACAGAGTGATAAATGAATTCATGAAAGCCACGGACCCATCCCAGAACATAGTGACGCATGATTCGGGTAGCCCAAGGGACCAGATCATGCCTTTTTATGAATCGGGAGGCCCAGGCACCTATTTAGGGTGGGGGAAATCACATGGGCTGGGTACAGGCCTAGGGCTAAATATGGGGGCAAAACTAGCTTCTCCCGAAAAATTTGTTGTGAACTTCATGGGGGACGCAGCCTTTGGCATGACGGGTTTAGATTTTGAGACTGCTGTTAGAAGCGGTATTCCGATTTTAACTGTGGTCCTTAATAATTCAACGATGGCCATAGAGACAGCTCATATGGCTTCCTCACATGAACTGTACAGTACAAGGAACTTGGGTGGTGACTATGCAGACATGGCTAGAGCTATGGGTGGATGGAGTGAAAGAGTAGATGACCCGGAAGAAATACAAGACGCATTCTCTAGGGCAAAAAGGGCAACTGAAAACGGACACTCTGCGCTCCTAGAATTTATAACCTCGGAAGAGCAGGATTTTTCATTCAGGGGGGCATTACGTTAGCTATGCATTCCCGTGAAAATTTTAAAATTTCTTTGCTGCCATATATTAGATAAAAAAGGTTAGTTCATATGAATGATATCTTAAATATTACCTTGTTGGGGACAGGTACTCCTGTTCCTTTAATAGAAAGAATGGGATGCAGCATTTTGGTGCAAGCTGGAGGGGAAAGCATATTAATAGATTGCGGTAGAGGGGCTGTGCAAAGGATCAACCAGACTGAAACTCATATGAACTCAGTGACCACAGTGTTGTTAACTCATTTACACTACGATCACTACATTGGGGTTCCTGATTTATGGCTCACAGGATGGCTCTATGGTAGGACACGTGCAATGTCAGTGTATGGCCCCCCAGGAACAACAAACATGATTCGCCACTTATCCAAGGCGTTTGAGATAGATGTCCATATACGAAGAGATCTAGACGAGAAATTTGATCCAGAAGGCGCCCTAATTTCAGGAAATGACATAGCTCCCGGGTTTATTTATGAAAAATCGGGGTTGCAGGTTCAATCCTTTGAGGTAGATCATTATCCTGTACCAGATGCCATGGGATACATAATCACTTATGGGAAAAGGAAAGTAGTCATCTCAGGTGATACTAGATACATGCCTACCATGGCTTTAATAGCAAAAGGAGCTGACCTTTTGATTCACGAAGTTGCAGCACCTGAGGCAATTTGGAAAAGATCAAATATGATTGGTAGAAACCCTAAACACACCAAGAAAATTATCGATCATCACGCGACGCCGTCACAAGTAGGTTCGATTTTCGCCGATTCAAAACCTAGGTTAGGAGCCTTTTATCATATTGTGGGAGGTCCGGGGGCGGAAGAAGAGATATCAGAAACCATCAAAAAGGTGTACGACGGAGATTTCCTCATACCAGATGACCTCACTGTTATTGAAATTGGAGACGAGATCAAAATATCCAAAGTACCTAGTTGAATATTACAAACCTAACCTCGATCAATTATCTCAAGTGCCCTCTTCTTCACTAACTCCTTATCATAGCTAGCAAAACTAAGCGCAGCAGTTCGATGAGGGTCACCACTAAAAAACCTTTCGTACAAAACTTGGCGGCCACCAAATGAACTTATGCTAATGTCCCAGCCCATACGGAAAAGCTTGGTCCGCTGCTTGGCATCCAGGGTATCAGTCGATAAATACTCCTCAAGCAATCCTCCAATATCGGAATCGAAGTCTGCATCACTCGGGACAGCTATCAGGCTGCTAGATCCAATAAGCTGCAAAATCTCAATTAACCTAGGATATGCAGAACTGAAAGAGGATTTCGCAGCAGACAGAGGAGCAGAATCTGGCTCCATGACCCCCCATTCGTTCATCTTAGCGTTAGAGATAGAAGCTTCAAGGCAAGCTTTACTAACCTCATAAGGGGTTATCAACTCTGAAGCAAGAGCTTGTATATATGGAGTTTCATTTGTACCTAAGGCTTCTGTCATTAAGGCCGCTAAACCAAGTATAAATTCCGCCTTTGCCATATTTTTGGTAACTATTTGTTGGTTAATATGGGGTCCTGCTCTAGCGTTGGAAAAAGCGGAATTGGATATTTCGACATTATTGAAAATAAATACTTTTTCCCAAGGTACAAATACATCGTCAAATATAACGATTGCGTCACCCTCATCAAATTTTGAAGACAGCGGATGGTCAAAAGTAGATCTGCCGACAGACAAAGCTGCCCGGCACAAGAATTTTAGTCCCGGAGTATCACAAGATATACCAAAAGCCAAAGCATACTTTGATGCATCCCTATCAGTTGGTACCACCGAAGAGGGAAACACTAATATTTCGTCGGAGAGTGGAGCAAGGGTGGCTAATATACGAGCACCTTTCACTATGATTCCATCGTCTCTCTCACGTGTAAGATGTAATCCGAGATCATCTCCTTTAGCGAAGGTAGGGTATTTCTTCGTTTTGCGTACATTTACCAAGGTATGGGTAAGAGTTAAATCATTTTCCATCACATATCTGAAGTAATTCTTAATATTTTGGCCAAAAGCCTTATCCTCTTTACCAAAAAAATCGGAGGCAGCTGAACAAGCCATCAAAATTACATTCATGTAGTCGGGAGTCCTAGCCATAACTCCACCACTGAGCCTTGCCCAACTAAGCATCATATTGCCTCTTTGAATCAAGTGATCCTTTGAGGTGGGTGTAATGAAGGAAAGTCCCTCAGGTTTATTATTACCCTCTGGGTTGAAAGTCATTTTTGAAGAAAGACCGACATCATGCTGCATTTCATACAAAGATGCTATCGAGTCGGCACAACCCGAAAAGGCTCTATGGCTGGTTACATCTTCAACCTTCTCACCTTCAATCCAGAGATCTTTGGGGTGTAACCGCAACCTTTCCAGATATTGGTTCCCATTCTTAGCTGGCACTTTGCACCTAATATCCCGTCACAAGCCTCTAGGATGAGGAGGTGATTTCAGCGTCAGTTAATTTTTTTGCTTCTTCACCATCGAGAGAATCTGGAAAATCCCCAGCGAACAAATACCCGTCTTTCGGCCAAGATGATTTGGGCATTTCGTAGAAGATTTCGATCTCGTTACCATCAGGGTCAGATATGTAAAACCCTAAAGACACTCCATGATCTGCGACGCTTCTAATTTCTACCCCCTCAGCAACGCACTTCCGATGTATTTCCTTAACATCCTCCAATGATTCCATTTCCCATGCAAAATGTGCGAGAGAGTGAGTAGAAGAATCCTCTATGTCGCCAGATTTAATAAGAGCCAGCTCATGAGAAGCATCCTCGCGGGCACTCATAAATATCATCGTCCCAGTGGGCCGTCGGGTAGTTACATGTAATCCTAGAATACTTGTATAAAAATTTTCAGAATCATCAATATCATTTGCACGCAGGACAATATGCCCTAGCTGTTTTACTTTTACCATAATTAGTAACCTCCCACTAAATGACCTTTGAAATAAAATAAACCCAGTGAAACGATATTTTCTCCTTATAACTCAACAGGTGAACAAGGAAAGGTAAGTTTAATCCTATCCCTCTCTTGGAAACCAGTAGCAACCATAGTCATCAACGCAGGGAGCACAATGGGCAACTAAATGACCAGGAGAAACCTCCCTCAAGACTAGCTCATTAGCGTCACAGGCTGGGTCAGGGGACGGACAGAGGGGGTCGTAACTGCAGGCGGACGGCGGAGACATCGGGCTCGGAACGCCTCCTCTCAGTATTATCCTTTCTCTATCAGCCTCCAATAAAGGATCTGGTATTGGAACAGCAGACAACAGAGCTTTGGTATATGGGTGAACTGGGTTATCGTATAGTTCATTTCTCTCTGCTACCTCGACGATATGACCTAGGTACATTACCGCAATTCGATCACTAATGTGCTTCACCACTGATAAATCATGGGCGATGAATAGGTATGTAAGACCCAAATCTTCCTGAAGATCTTCGAGCAGGTTGATTATTTGCGCCTGAATCGACACGTCCAAGGCAGACACCGGCTCGTCGCACACTATGAAACTGGGATTAACCGCTAGGGCCCTGGCAATACCTATCCTTTGTCTCTGGCCTCCACTAAATTCATGGGGATATCTATCTGCCATGTACGGGCTCAGGCCACAAGTCGTTAGCAACTCCGAAACTCTATCTCTATATTCACCTTTGCTATCAGTCAACTTATGCACTTTCAAAGGTTCGCCAACTATATCCCCACAGGTCATACGAGGATTCAAAGATCCATATGGATCCTGAAATATCACCTGCATCTCTCTTCTCATCTGACGAAGTCCCCTAGTGCTTAGGCTAGTCACATCCACGCCACCGAATAAAACTTCACCTGCTGTAGGTTTATACAATTGCAGAATACATCGGCCAGTAGTTGTCTTACCACATCCACTTTCACCTACAAGGCCAAGCGCCTCACCCTTATTTATGGTAAAACTCACATCATCTACAGCTTTTATTTCGGCAATTTTTCTCTGGAATATGATGCCCTCATTGACTGGGAAATACATCTTAAGATTGTTAACTTCAAGTAAAGTATCCCCTATCCGGGTGGTTGAGGCACCATCCATTTCTGTAACCATTTTCACTCCACAAAACGCGATTAACTATTTGTAACAAAATCTTATAGGTTTTTGACTAAGAATCCCTTGGAAACCATTTACAGCCATATTTTTGTTCGCAATGAGCGCAATATGAAACCCAGTGATTAGGCTCATCTTCTCTGAGAACTGGCTCTCCAGTTAAGCACTCAGGACTTGGGGACGGGCAATTCGACTGAAATCCGCAACCCGAGGGCCTATTACCAAGATTAGGGGGCATTCCTTCAATAGCTTCCAGCCTTTCACGAGTATTATCGTCCGCATCCAACCGCGGTACCGAGTTAAGCAACCCTATCGTGTAAGGGTGCATTGGATTCTTATAAATCTCCACTGCACTAGAAGTTTCAACGATTTTACCGGCGTACATAACAATCACCCGGTCTGCATATCTAGCAACTACTCCCAGGTTGTGGGTAATTATTATTAAAGCTGTGCCTAAGTCCCTGGACAGGTCCTGCATCAGTTCTAATATTTGTGCCTGAATAGTGACATCAAGTGCAGTAGTCGGCTCGTCTGCAATAATTAGCTGCGGATTACAGCTTAGTGCCATGGCGATCATAACTCTCTGGCGCATTCCACCACTAAATTGGTGAGGATAATCGTCTAAACGAGTGTCTGAGTCCGGAATACCTACGGTAGTCAGCAATTCTGATGCCCTTTCCCTTGCATTTCTTCTGTTCATTTTTTGATGCAATTCCAGAGTCTCAGTTAACTGACGACCTATAGTAAGAACCGGGTTTAGAGATGTCATCGGCTCCTGAAAAACCATCGAAATGCTGTTACCGCGAATACCTCTCATCTCCTTCTCGTCCATTTGGACTAGATCTTCACCAGCAAATAATACTTCACCCTCTACAATTCGACCGGGTGGGCTTGCTACTAATCGCATTATGGACATGGCTCCCACACTTTTACCACACCCACTTTCCCCAACAATTCCTACCACCTCACCCTTTGCAACTTCATACGAAATTCCATCGACCGCCTTCACTATGCCATCTGCGGTGAAGAAATGAGTTTTTAGGTTTTTGACTTCGAGCAACGGAGCCATACGACGT
>DTSF01000269.1:2719-8094 GCA_012965485.1 Dehalococcoidia bacterium | reverse complement strand
ATAACTAGGGGAATAGATACAAAGCAATGCTACGTGAGACTTTAGATTCAGATCTCAAAGATGCTATGAGAAACAAAGAGGCTTTAAAGCGGACAGTGTTACGAACAATGCTATCTGAAATACGTAACGCGGAAATTAATTCCCAGACCACTTTAGATGATGAGGGAATAATTTCTGTTCTTACTAAGCAAGTGCAACAACGCAAAGAAAGTGTGGAAGCATACTTTGCTGCCAATCGACAGGATCTGGTTGATAAAGAAACAGAAGAGATCAATATTATATCGGTATATCTTCCGGATCAGCTCCCTCCAGAAGAAATCAAAGAGATTATTAAAGCCGCTATATTAGAGACAGGGGCTTCAAGTTTGAGTGATATGGGAAAGGTTATGGGTTTTGTAATGCCTCAAGTTAGAGGTCGTGCCGATGGCAAAATTGTAAATACGATCGTAACTGAAATATTGAGAGCATTGTAAACGTTGTGAAATTTGGAGTTGTTGTTTTCCCTGGGACATGGAGCGAGGTGGATTGCTACACCGTGTTGGATGAGGTGTTTAACGTCTCGGTTGAGTACGTGTGGCATAAGGAGACGGATCTTTCAGCCTATGACTGCATCATATTACCGGGAGGATTTTCATACGGTGATTACCTAAGATGCGGGGCTATTGCGAGGTTTTCTCCTGTGATGGAATCCTTAATTAAATTTGCTCGGTCTGGAGGATTAGTTTTCGGGATATGCAACGGGTTCCAAATTTTGTGTGAAGCCGGCTTACTCCCCGGGGTTTTGATTCGTAATGACCATCTTGAGTTTCGATGCCAATGGACTGATTTAAGAGTTGATAATATCTCTACACCATTTTCCGCTAGAGCGAGGCCAGGGCAGGTCATTTCAGTTCCAATATCGCATGGCGAGGGAAACTATTTTGCTCCACGCGAAACCTTGAAAGAGATTGAAAACAATGGGCAGGTGATATTTCGGTATAGTGCCCCGGATGGTGATATGGACGTCGTTAATAATCCAAACGGGTCTATAAATAATATCGCGGGAGTGACTAACCAGGAAGGAAACGTCCTGGGTATGATGCCCCACCCCGAACGTTGCTGTGATTCGCTGCTGGGGGGAACCGACGGCAAATTGATATTCGGATCTGTAGTTGATTACCTAGGGAAGAAAACGTAGGTTGGTTACCGGGATATTACTTTCGCTGATGGCAGCCTTAGGTTTCGGACTGGGTGCAGTTTTTATAAAAGCAGGCATGTCCTCTGTGAGTGTAAAAACAGCCACAGTGATATCACTCATTTCTTCGACCGTCGTCACCATGGGTGTAGCATTTTTTTTGCATTATGAAGAAATTTTGTCCTTAGCTCCGGTGGCCTTTATTTGGTTCATTTTGGCTGGGTTAATTACTTTTTTGGGAGGTCGATTTCTTAATTTTCACTCCATTAGCTTGGTTGGCGCCTCAAAAGCATCGGCAGTAGTGTCATCGACTCCGTTATTTGCCGCTATATTGGCTGTGCTTTTCCTAGATGAGACTATTGGGTTCATGCTAGGGATCGGCACCTTGATGATAGTTGTTGGGATTACTTTGGTGGTAATACAAGAATGAGGGATACTGCAAAAAGAATTACTTATTATGGGTTCCTTTTCGCCGTTTGTGCAGCTTTCTTATATGCCCTGTCGGCCTTGGTGGGGAAGAAAATTACCGATGATTTCTCATCTCCCATGGTTGCTTCAGCATTTTCGATTTTGTTTGGGTTGATTGCAACAGGGTCAGTGTTTTTCGGTACTGTAAGCAAGGAGGCCAGAGATCTATCTGGGCGGTCTTGGGTACTAATTGGACTGTCTGGATGTGCTTCTGCTTTAGGTGTCTCAGGGTGGTACTTGGCTCTAAATGTAACCCAGGTAGTGGTTGTAGCCCCCATAGTAGCTGTTTATCCTCTAATAACAATATTAGCGGCATCACTATTTTTACGAGGAATAGAAAAGGTTACCAAACAAACTGTCGCTGGGGCGATAATTGTAGTCATTGGAGTATTGTTTGTAGGGTTTGGAACTTAATGAAGGTATATGGATTGTAAGAAATATGGCATTTGACAAGGATATATTGGATGAGCTCGCAATATCCTCCGCTGAATACGAGGTCATTGTCGAAAGATTAGGAAGAGAGCCAAATCACCTGGAACTCGGATTGTTTGGATCTCTTTGGAGCGAGCATTGTGGGTACAAGCATTCAAAGCCGTTACTTAAATTGTTTGCTTCAGATAATCCGAGACTTTTGGTAAATCCTGGAGAAGAAAATGCCGGGGTAGTAGATATAGGAGATGGGTATGCGATTGTTTTCAAAATAGAGTCTCACAACCACCCATCCGCTATAGAACCATACCAGGGGGCCGCCACTGGAATTGGAGGGATAGTACGGGATATATTTGCCATGGGTGCGAGACCTATTGCGCTGTTGAACTCACTCAGGTTTGGACCTTTGGTAAATGAAAGAAATAAATATCTTTTTGACGGGGTTGTATCCGGTATTTCTGGATATGGAAACTGTATCGGGGTTCCCAACATTGGCGGAGAGGTGGTTTTTGCTGAATGTTATTCTGGCAATCCATTAGTAAATGCCATGTGCATAGGGTTATTAAGAGTGGATGAGCTTGTTAAAGCTACTTCTGGAAGCAGCGGAAATTTATTGATACTAGCAGGGTCTGGGACGGGGAAAGATGGAATTCATGGAGCCTCCGGCTTGGCTTCAAGGAGTTTTGAAGATGAGAGGGAATTAAGGCCGACAGTCCAGGTTGGAAATCCTTTTCTCGAAAAAATACTGATTGAATCTTGTCTTGAAGTTGCTAAATCGGGAAAGATTGATGGAATGCAAGATTTAGGGGCGGCTGGCCTGAGTAGTGCGTCGGTGGAATGCGCCGCCAGTGGCTCAACTGGTATTGAGATTGATATTGATTCGGTACCTCGGAGAGATGATGATATGTCTCCATATGAGGTTATGTTGTCTGAGACCCAAGAGCGTATGTTAGTTTCTGTTAAACCTGAGAATGCTGAAAGTGTGAAAGAAATATTTGACCGATGGGACATCGATAATTCGATAATAGGCAAAGTTACTACGTCCAATCGAGTCCATATTGTGAGTGGGACTCAATTATTGGCCGATCTACCCGTAGGATTGCTTACAGACCCTCCGCAATATGTCATAGATTCAACTACCCCCCCATATCTGGAACAATTACAAAACTACGATTTAAATCAGATAAATGTTCCGGATATCGCTCCGAATATGGTTTTATTGAGGCTTTTGTCCACTTCCAATTTAGCTTGTCGTCAGTCCGTGTACCAAAAATATGATCATCAGGTTCAAACTAATACGGTGATACCACCTGGTTCTGATGGATCGCTCATTCGCATAAAAGGAACTGAGAAAGGTATATCAGCCTCTACTGATGGGAATGGGCGTCTTGCATATCTGGATCCCTATGTAGGTGGCCAAATAGCCGTCGCTGAAGCTTGCAGGAATGTGTCCTGCACCGGGGCCGAACCAATAGCTCTCACAAATTGTCTGAATTTTGGTAATCCGGAAAAACCTGAGGTATATTTCCAACTTGAAAATTGTGTTAAGGGTATGGCAGATGCCAGTACAAAATTTTCAAGTCCAGTGGTAAGCGGAAATGTGAGTTTATACAATGAAACACAAGGTACTCCTATATATCCCACTCCCGTTGTAGGGGCTGTGGGCCTCACTGAAAATGTCAGGAATCATGTAGATATGAGCTTTAAAAATGATGATGATGTGGTGTTATTGCTTGGATCCTCTGAGGTTGTCTGTGACGTTAACTACCTTGCCGGAAGTGAATATCTGGAAATTTTTCACGATTTAATTGCCGGTCAGCCATCAATAGATTTGGAGAAGGAAATCTCAGTACAAAAATTATGTAGAAATCTTATTCAACATGATTTAGTGAAATCGGCCCATGATTGTTCAGAAGGTGGATTAGCAGTTGCAATAGCGGAATCTTGTATAAAAGGTGAGATTGGGTTTAAAGGTGAATTCGAAACTAGAGGACGATGGGATGTTCAACTTTTTGGAGAACAACAATCTAGAATAGTGATTTCTGTTAAGAAAGATAATATCGATGAGGTGATGCAATTGTGCATTGACTATCAGGTCGAAGTGCTAAACCTGGGTAGCGTTGGCGGTGAGCGATTATATGTTCCGGGGCTGCTGAATGTCTCAGTTGCTGAAATTTCGGAGGCTTGGATGGTCGGGTTGTAAAAGGCCATTTGCTCGCTTTTTTTATTTGCAGTTTCAGTAAGGGGGTTTGACACGGCATATACCCAATGCTAGATTAATTGTTTGAGCGCAATAACGATTTTGGGACGGTGTTAAGGTTGCCAACATATGATTATAGATGTGAAGAATGTGGCTCAGAATTTGAGCTGAGGCTTCGTTTTAGTGACTCGGTGGATCAACCTTGTAACAGCTGTGACAACTTGGCAACAAGGCAATTTTCCGCGGTGCCGATAGTTTTTAAAGGTAGCGGTTGGTACGTTAATGACTACGGTAAAAAGGGTAGTTCCTCAGGTAAGAACACTAATTCCTCGGAAACCGACGCTGCTAGTAGTGAATCGAGCCCAGACACGAAGTCATCTTCTCCAACAGAGCCGAAGCCAGGAAGCGACAAAAAAGCTTCTTCATCAGATAGCTCTGCCTCATCAGGATCTAAAACTACATCCCAGCCGGAACAATGAGGGTAATTCTGCAAAGAGTTAACTCTGCTAATGTAAAAGTTTCAGATTCCGTTGTTGGGGAAATTCAAAAGGGACTTTTGGTTTTTGTCGGAATCGCCGTCGGGGATAATGCCGAAGATGTCAATTACCTTGTAGCTAAAACTCTAGGACTTCGCATTTTTAACAATCAGGAAGGTAAATTTGATTTGTCTATTCAAGACATAAAAGGTGATTTATTAATAGTGAGCCAATTTACGTTATATGCGGATACCAGGAAAGGTAAGAGGCCGAGTTTTATAAGTGCTATGGAACCCAGCGATGCGTCAAAACTCTTCAATATTACGGTTCAAAAATTCAAAGCATCCGGATTAAAAGTGGAGACTGGAAAATTCCAAGAGGAAATGCAAGTGTCTTTGATTAATGATGGCCCAGTCACCATATTTATCGATTCAAAAAACTAGTTAGATATAGGAACTGATATTCAGTCCTTGGATTAATCAATATCTAAACTCAAATCTAGATTCGGCGCTGAGTGAGTTATCGCTCCCACTGAGATTAGATTTACTCCTGTTTCGGCGACCGATCTAACAGTTTTCAAATTAATACCTCCTGATGCTTTGAATTTTTGAACCGTAATATTGAAGAG
>DTSF01000269.1:0-2709 GCA_012965485.1 Dehalococcoidia bacterium | reverse complement strand
GGCTTCAGTAACAGCTCTACCCAGGCATGACTTAACAGCTTTCTCCATATCTTGAGTCGACATATTATCCAACAATATTATGTCAGCACCTGCGGATACGGCCTCTACTGCCTGTTCTACCGTTTCGACTTCAACCTCAACTTTTATGGTATGAGACGCCTTGGATTTGGCTTTTTGTATTACTTCTGTCAGATTCAGGCCCTCCACGTTTAATGTTTTTACATGGTTGTCTTTTATTAGTATTCCATCAGAGAGGTTTTGTCTGTGATTATGACCACCACCCATTCTTACAGCGTATTTTTCCAAAGCACGGAATCCCGGAGTGGTTTTCCTGGTATCGACGATCCGGGAATTAGTATGAGATATTTCATCGACATATTTAGAGGTTTCAGTGGCCACTCCACTCAATTTCCTTAGAAAATTAAGCGCGGTTCTTTCAGCTGTCAGGATTGATGAAAGATACCCGTTAATTTCAAGTATGCGGTCACCTTTTGTTACTTTTGACCCGTCTGGGATCAATATAGTGGTTTCAAGAGATGAGTCCATTTTTTGGAATATCCTCACAGCAAGACTTAAACCCGCTATGGTCCCTCCTTCATCTGCGACTACAGTAGCACTGCCGATAGTTTCATTTGGAATCAGGGCATCAGTGGTAGCGTCACCCATCGAGTAGTCTTCCATGATGGCTAAATCAATGAGTTTTTCAATATCGGGTGTTAGTTGCATTGTTGTCTCCTAACAAAATGCCCAGCCTGTGTCTGAAGGCGGGGCATTTTGAGTATGTTTAGGATAGAGAGGATATTTTATTTTATAGATAGCATTCGATCCAGTGCTATCCTCGAATATTTTCTAGTGTTTTCATCTACTGTTATTTGGTTTACCACGACGCCTTCTAGTAGCCCATCCAGAACCCAAGCTAGATAAGCGGGATGGATCCGATACATTGTGGAGCAAGGGCAGACAACTGAATCCAGGCAAAAAACATTTTTATCCGGATTTTCGGTAGCAATTCTATTCACTAAGCTTATTTCGGTGCCTACCGCCCAGGTTGTTCCCGGCTCCGCCTCATTAATTATTTGCCTTATGTATTCTGTTGATCCTACATAATCTGATGATTCGACTACATCTAATGTGCATTCTGGGTGTACTACGATGGAGACATCTGCATGGGATTTTTTTGCAGAATTTATTTGGTCAACTGTGAATCTGGTGTGAACTGAGCAATGGCCTTGCCATAGAATCACTTTGGAATTCTTAACCGCTTCAATCGAATTCCCACCCAATGGCTTAAAAGGATTCCAAACTATCATCTCGTTAAGGTTTACGCCTTTTGTTACAGCTGTATTCCTTCCTAAATGTTGATCTGGAAGAAACAGGATTTTGTCCCCTCTTTCAAAAGACCAATCGAAGGCAGCTGAAGCATTGGAAGATGTACAAACAATCCCACCATTTTCCCCGCAGAGCGATTTTATTGCCGCGGTGGAGTTCATATAGGTCATTGGTATAACAGACCCTTCTCCAAGGATTTCTGTGAGATCGTCCCAGCAATCCATTACATCATCAATGTGAGCCATGTCAGCCATGGAACATCCAGCAGTAAGGTTGGGTAGGATGACTTTTTGTTTTTGGTTACTCAATATTTCAGCAGTTTCGGCCATGAAATGAACGCCACAAAAGATAATGTATTCGGGGTCTTTTAATTCCGCAGCATGTTGGGATAATTTGAAGGAGTCACCCCTAACATCCGCAAACTGAATGACCTCATCCCTTTGATAATGATGACCAAGTATCACGATTTTATTACCAAGCTTCTTTTTTGCTGCAGAAATCTTTTGTTCAAGTTCTTCCGGGCTGGTTCGCATATAACTCACTGGAAGTTTTTGCCAACGAACACCGGAATTAAACTCCTGTTCTAAAGTTTTTGAGGCTAGTTCTTCGTCAGTTTGACAGAAGGCCGATTGTTCTATTTCTGTAATTGGTATGGGTTGTTTATCTATTTTTATAACCATCTTCCATGTATTCCTTGTTACTTTCGGATGTCGTTACTCATAGAGCCTTCCAAATACCATGGGCTCGTCTCTTTTATTTTTACGTTGATCATTTCGCCAGCATTCACATTGTCACTATCAAAAAAAACTAGCTTATCATTCCTGTTTCTGCCAAACCATTTCCCTTTTTTTCGGCCCTCGACAAGGATGTCTTGAGCCTTTCCTTTGAGGTTGGAATTAATGCTGGCCACTATTTTCTCTTGTTCATCATTAATTATTCTTAGGCGCTCTTTTTTTATGTCTTCTTCTACGTCGTCGATCATTTTCCTTGAAGCTATAGTACCTTCTCGGGTGGAATATGCCGCCGAATGAACCTTGTCGAATTTTACGTCTTTGATCATTTCAAGAGTGTTTGCAAATTGTTCGTCAGTCTCTCCGCAGAAACCAACTATCAAATCTGTGCTTATACTCACACCGGACACACTATTTCTAATTTTATCTATTAGCTGTCTGTACTCTTCGTTTGTGTAGCCGCGTCGCATAGTGCGCAGAATCTCGTCATCCCCAGCCTGAAAAGGTAAATTTATGTGTTCGCAAACTTTTTCTAGACCATTCACGGCTTCTATTATGCTGTCCTCCATATCATTGGGATGTGAGGTTAGGAATCTTATTCTTTCCAAACCAGATACTTCGTTTACAGCTACCAACAGGTTTGAAAGGT
>DTSF01000268.1 GCA_012965485.1 Dehalococcoidia bacterium | reverse complement strand
GGTAGCCTCCGGGAGAGGACTCTGACTGGACGGCTATCACCTTTATATTGGAAGAGATGGACTTAGCCACCAGGCAGGCGCCGGCGGCGCTGCTTCCGGAATATCACTTATCAAGGATTCTGTAGTCAGAACCATCGCAGCAACGCTAGATGCATTTTCAATAGCAGCTCTCGTAACTTTTGCCGGGTCCATGATCCCTTGTTCTAATAAGTTCCCGTACACCCCCAGTTCTGCATCGTATCCATAGTCGCCTTCACCCTTAAGGGTTTCGACCAAAATGACCTCCCCTGAAACACCAGTATTCTCAGAAATCAACATAAGAGGTTTCGTTAGAGCCGCTTTCAAAATATTGACCCCGGTCTGTTCATCCCCTTTGAGATCTAAAACATCTAAAGACTCACGTGCTCGAATCAAGGCCAGTCCACCGCCAGGAACAATCCCTTCTTCTACGGCAGCTCTGGTTGCCGACAGAGCATCTTCAACACGATTCTTCTTTTCTTTCAGCTCCACTTCCGTAGCAGCACCAACCTTTATTATGGCGACACCGCCTGACAACTTAGCAAGCCTTTCTTGAAGTTTTTCCCGGTCGAAATCAGAAGTGGTTTCCTCTGTCTGAGCTTTAATTTGATTTATCCTTCCCTTAATCTGGCTTTCCTCACCATGACCTTCAACAAAGGTGGTCTCTTCTTTGGTGGCAACAACTCTGCGAGCACGTCCAAGATCCTCAACTGTCACTGAATCCAACTTTCTTCCAATCTCTTCGCTAATTACAACCCCACCCGTCAAAATAGCCATATCTTCCAACATGGCCTTCCTGCGATCGCCAAAACCAGGAGCCTTGACAGCAAGTACGTTCAAGGTACCTCGCAACTTATTGACCACTAAGGTGGCTAATGCCTCACCTTCAATATCTTCAGCTATGATGATGACATTCTTGCCTATCTGTAGAACCTTTTCTAGTGCTGGCAGCAAATCAGATACAGCCGAAACCTTCTTATCTGTGATGAGTATGTAGGGGTCCTCAATGGATGATTCCATGCGGTCCTGATCCGTTATGAAGTAAGGGGATATATATCCCCGATCAATCTGCATTCCTTCAACGAATTCCTGTTCGTAATCAAGGCCCTTCGATTCTTCAACGGTGATTACACCGTCTTTCCCAACCTTCTCCATAACGTCAGCTATAAGATTTCCCATGTCATCGTCGTGAGCAGACAAGGAGGCTACCTGACCAATCTGTACTCTTCCCTCAACTGGGGTAGACATTTCCTGAACAGCAGACCTCAACGTTGCAACACCCTTATCTATACCCCTCTTAATAGCCATTGGGTTCGCCCCAGCAGCTATGTTTTTAAAACCCTCATGGATGATAGCCTGTGCCAACACTGTGGCGGTTGTGGTTCCGTCCCCTGCTACATCATTGGTTTTGCTAGCAGCTTCTTTGAGAAGTTGTGCACCCATGTTTTCAAAGGCGTCTTCTAATTCAATTTCTTTCGCAATGGTCACACCATCGCTACAAACCTGTGGTGGTCCAAACTTCTTATCCAAGACAACATTCCGACCCCTTGGACCCAAAGTAACCCCAACAGTATCTGCCATGGTGTCGATACCACGTTTCATTGCAGCTCTGGCGTCTTCACTGAAAGTCAGCTGTTTTGCCATTACTCCCTCCTAATTTTTTCAGTTACAAATGTTAATTTCTTCAATCATTCGTTTTATCATTTCTTAAATAGAATGTCGTCTTCTCTAAGCACTAAATATTCTATGTCTCCCTCTTTGTACTCTGTACCGGCGTACTTGGAATAAACGACACTATCGCCGACCTCCAATTCCATTGGCACTCTAGCTCCTTCGTCTGTAAGCCTTCCAGGCCCTACGGCAACAATTGTTCCTTCCTGTGGCTTTTCCTTAGCTGTATCGGGTATGTATATCCCTCCGGAGCTCATTTGCTCCTCGCCTTCCAAGGGTTCCACAACTACTCGGTTACCCAGCGGTTTGAAAGAAGTAGTCATGAAAATAAACCTCCTAGTCTACTTACTAAAACCTGTTTTATATGAATATCAACCGGCTTCTTATTCCAACATAATTAACAGTCCATGGGACAAAAAGCGCAGTTACACACTTAATGGTAAGTCAGCTACAAAATCATTGTCAACAGCAACCTGCTCCCAGGCTGATCGGCTAGGAAT
>DTSF01000267.1 GCA_012965485.1 Dehalococcoidia bacterium | reverse complement strand
AGATGATATTGCTGTCACTCACGAAACACTTCTGAAATGGTTTCCTGAGAGAACTATTGTGGATATTGGGCATATCAAAGACACTATAATGAACAATTCAAGAAACGAGATGATTAAGAAATTTCTGTTGATTACTCTGTCTGAATGCCTGAGATTGGTTTCTTATCAAAGAAATCAGGAGTTCAAACTTTACAGAATAAAAGAGGAAGAAAGGTCTGATTTCTTTGTAGATTTATATCCTCTTTTTGAGAGAAGGGTGGAGCGGAATTTAAATGGTGTTAAGGACTTCATGAAGTCAGTTTCCGCTAACACTAAAGTCAGGATTTATGATTTCAATACCGTAGACGGAATTAGTGGTAGAAAAATAAGGAAGAATTCTGTCAACTTGGTTGTTACTTCTCCCCCTTATGGAGATTCAGGAACCACGGTCGCTTATGGTCAATATTCCTGGCTGGGTAACGTGTGGCTGAATCTCAGTGAAGTGCCTAGTGGCAAACTTGACCGAAATCTGATGGGGGGTGGGAAAACCGATGTCACTAATTTTGGATTTGATTTGATGGATGAGACCATGGCCAAAATCACGGAGGTTTCTGAAGTTAGAGCAAAGCAAATTATGGATTTCTATCGCGAATATGAATTGTCGATCGCCAACGTATGCACTGTGATCGAAGAAGGAGGACATGCTTGTTATGTTGTTTCGAATCGAACTGTTTCTGGAGAAAAATTACCTACTGATAAATTCACACAGTGGGTCTTTGAAAAGAATGGTTTTGAACATGTCGTTACTCATGGCCGTAACATTCCTAACAAAAGAATGCCGTCCAGAAACTCACCATCCAATATTGCTGGAAAAACGCTTTCAACAATGGTCAAAGAGCATATTATTGTAATGCGGAAGTAGCCTCCCGGAGCCTCGGCTTCCGAACCTGCACTGGACTACACGCCTGAGCAACTGAAGACTCTGGACAAAGCGCTGAAAGTAAAGCGTCTATACGATGATGCCAAGAAGGATGAGGGCACGTTTGCGCAGAACGAGGCGCAGGCGGCACTGGATCGCTACACCACTGCTGAGCAAGGCGGGGCTGAGCTCGGAAGACCTGAGGCTGTACCAGGAGGCTAGAGAGCGTGACGCGTAGTCCTTTCAACACGATGTTGTGGATTCTGGACCGTGTCGGGAAGGCGGAAAAAACCAAGTACTTAAATAATCGGCATATGATTGCTGATACCAATTCCAGTAATCTGGCAATGAAAGGCACCCAAATGGAAGTTACCGTAATCAATCAAACAGAAAATGAGTTGGAAGTTCAAATCGAGGATGCAAACGAGACGCTGTTAGGGCCACTGCTCAATCGCACCTTGGCTGACCCGCAGGTGGACTACGCTTCCTACTACATGGGCCATATCCTGCTGGACGAACCTCGTTTCTATGTCCGGACAAAAAAGGGCACCCCTAAGGCGGCCATCAACCGCGCAATGGAATCCATCATCACAGATATCCACACTATCCAGGACAAGATACTGAAAAGTCCAGTGGGACCCGGGCGAGACGGCGGCAAGAGCCCGTCAGAACCTTCGACGCCCGGACGGAAACCTAATCTTGTGCATCAAGAGCAGTTGATTCCAAATGATTTAGATTCGGAATTGGAAAAATTTATCGCTGGGTTTGAGAAAATAAGAGATATGGGCTTTGTCAAATCTCATAGAACCCACAACACCGGAATTGGAAAAACTTTAGAAGATTTAATGGGTATTGAAGAGAATAACATTGATGGACCCGATTTTGGAAATATTGAAATCAAAAGCCAAAGGGCCTTTAGTGGATCTAAGGTCACGCTATTTACTAAATCTCCAGAGCCCAGTGGTGTGAATTCCATAATGCGTGAAAAATATGGCATCCAAAAATATGAGGATAGGCCAGAAATTAAAGAGCTTCATGCAAGTATCTTTACCAAATTCAACAGGGTTTATGGAAAATGGGGATTTAGGATGAATCCCGATGACGTCCAAAGGAAAATTTACTTGGAAATAAAAGAATTGGAAACAGATAAACTCGAAGATGTTGATATTTGGTATGACTACGAAACTATCGAAAATATCATTGAGAATAAACTGCGTTTTTTAGCGTATGTTGAGGCCGATAGGCGAAAAACGGAAGAAGGTGAAGAATTTCACTATAGGGCGTGTACCATTTTCTTCAATAGTTCCTTCGATAAATTCATGGATTTGCTTAAAAATAATCAGATTCAATATGATATCAGAATTGGGTCTTACAAAACTCCAGGCAGAAAAAATTATGGTAAATTACACGATCATGGAAGTGGGTTCCGAATAAACAAGGATAACATGTCCAAGATTTTTGAAACACACAGTATAATCTAAATCCAGTCGAACCGAACATAACGGGCCACAAACACCATAAAACACACTTGAAAAGTAAGTTTGCACCTATAGTTATATATAGCAAAGATTGTGAGTGTTTTTGTGAGTGTAAGTGATAGCCTAGAAGAGGAAAAACTAGGTGTGCAAATCAAAGTCTCTCCGGAGCTAATTAAGAGTCTGCTGGATAAGGGATTGAGTCCATCAAAAGTTTTGACAAGACTGATAGAAATGCTATCTCCTGAAGACCTAATTTACGCGTATGATAGCAATCCAGAGAATTTTGATTTGGTGTTAGAAAAATCTTCACATAAATACAATAGGATGATTGCGGATTCTAAAGCCATGGATTTCATAGCATCTAGGAACTCGGAGCTGGAATCGTCCATATTTGATGAGGATAGAACGGATCTCGAAATGGATCTCGACCGCTGGAAAGATAGTGAAGAATATCGCAAATGGAAAGCTGGGAAAAAGACTCGCAAGCCGGACGAGGAAAAATATATAAACCTCGAGTGGGAAAGCCATTATCCTGATGGCACTATTACCGATCCGAAGATTAAATGCCCTAAATGTGGTGTTAGTAGTACCAAAAAGAACCCAACTTTTCCAAGCCCTTGGAACCGTTGCCGTGTTTGTGTTTATTGGAAGGAACATCAATTTGATCTGTATATTCAACGCCTAGTTGATGAAGCAGAGTCAGAGAATCAACTGCGTGAACCAGATGATGGAATGGATGAAACCGGTTATGCGACGTTGGTTGCACTCCTAGTAGCATATTCCGAGCAACCGAATCCAAATCCCACTAGCAAGCAATTAATTGCTGCAAGGTTCGAAAATGATTACCTTACTACATTGAAGGATTTGTACCCAAATTTCACAGATATTTGGAGGGAAGAACTTAGGACCTCGAAAGCCCGATTAACCATTGAAGCTAAAAACATGGGTTTTCACACAGGGCCATTTAGGCCATCATACGGTTCCGGCAAGAAACGAAAACACCCGATGTACCCCTCACTTCATAAACAACTAAGGGAATGGTTTAATCCCGAGGAGCTTCCTGGAAAAACTCCGTTGAGTGACAAAGAATATTTGAGAAAACTGAATGAGTTCAAACAGAAGCGACTTCGTTTCAAGATGAAATACGGAAAGAATATTCATATTCCGAGTAGTAGGCTCCATAGATTTGAAGAATCGGATTGATATGAATCAGCGAAATAAGTCATCAAAAGTCTTAGCCTTTTTCCTCTTCTGGGACTTCTTTTGACTAACGCTCCGTTCTACATCCTCATTTAATTCTTCAAGGGTCGTCGTTCCCAAATAAATCAAATCACGCTTAATCCTGGTTATGATATTTCCTTGAGGGGTGACAAAGAACTTCCCACCACCCTTGAGTTTGTGGAGATGCATAGCCGCCTTTTTCAAATCCGCATTATCTATGTGTGCTCGGCCTTCTCTTGTATTTTTAAAAGGAGAACCATTAGCATCAACACCGAATTGGATGCCGGCCAATCGACCTGGATAAACGTCTCCAATTTCTAATCCAGATACGTCTACTTCGATAGGTGGACGATCCTTTTCATAGTCTTTTGGTACTGGCAAATCAATCATAGGCCTCTCTGCAAATTCAGTGCTATCCCAGTGCCAGTACTCTATCTGACTTTGACCCAGTTCCGCTTGCCAGTCATAAGACCGGAACATACTCGTATCAACAGTATTTTCAACAAAAACAATCCAAATTTCAGCCTTCTTATTGTGGTCCCCCTTCCTAAGTACACGCCCTATCGTCTGTATCCTTTGTCTTATAGAGCTTGAGGAAACTCTCACAATTCCAAGATCCGCTGCTGGGACGTCAACACCTTCAACTAAAGCTTTGACGGATAACATCACGTTTGCTACATCATCTCTATACCACTGCATAGCACTGTTATTCCAATTGGGTGTGTCCCTAGAATGATACATCACCGGCCTGAATTCTCGCTTGAAAAACCAACTCTCCAACTTATTTTCAACTTCTCTTTGGTAATCTGAAATACGACCTTCTAAGTGTTGATACCAGCCACCTTTCCTCGCATCTTTGGGAGCGACCACATCTTCCATCTGCTTTATTCTCTCATGAAAGACCATAATCTTACTACCTTTTTCTAAACCCATACGCAGTAATTCATTATAAATTGAGATTCTATTGGTGGCATCATAAATTAATGACCGACGTTCTTGAGTGATTTCAAAATAATCGTATATGGCTCGATCCGGATTTTCATCAGAATTTATGATTATATTCAACTTCTGATCTAGAGAACCGGCGGACATTGCCTCTATTCTATGGCCGTAAATCCTCCTTATGCGCTCCAGTATCTTGTTTAATTTCTTAGTTAGGTTATCGTATTTATTTCGTTCATTATTCTCCAGTTCAACACCAACAAATTTAACAGTAAAAGAACAAATCAATTTCTGTTCCCTGGCATCCTTGTAGGATAGCTTATAGAATTGTTTTCCCAAAGCCGATATTATGACGTTCATGTCCGAATCATCTGATTCGCCCTCTTCCTTTGAGGGGGGTGTCGCAGACAGACCTAAACAGGCGTCTACCCGGCACCTAAAGACTCTGGAGAATTCGCCCCCCCCATATCTATGACATTCATCTGCAATCAAAAGATGCGGATTATCTTTCCCAAAAGAGACCAGATCATTTCTCAACTTATCACCCCTAATGGCGGAGTTAACTATTGAAATCACTACTCTCTTGCCTTCTGTGAATGAATCATTGAAACCGTCCCCACGAACACCAATTTGATTAGAATTCAAACCCAATACCGAACTGAATTCCTCAGCCCATTGTTTCATTAGAACTTTAGTAGGCACTATCACAGATATTACCCCATTGGGATTTTTCTCAATGAACCTCTCTACCGCGAGCATTGCCATCACAGTCTTTCCAGAACCGGTAACGGCAGATACTATTCCACGGTAGGGCTCGTGAATATCGCTACCTGACATCCAACTCTTGACTGCCTCATTTTGCCATTTGTAGGGTTGGATTCCACTGTTAAATTTGAAAATTCCTTCTGTATGACATTTCTGGTCGAGTGCCTGTCTATCAAATCTTCTATGGCCTGATTTCGATATTATTTCTTTAAAATCCGAAAAACTGAGCTCTGAATCGGTCAACTTCTCTAGTAAAAAAACAGTTTTACTAGACAGACTATTGTACAACGTTGAGCTCTCCTCGAGTTGATATTTGTCTCTCAAAGTACTTACTAGTTTACTCCTATAATTCTTGGCTGTTTCCCAAGCACTAGGGCTCTTTCTGACATTGGGGTATCGAATCTTGTATGCTTGATACAATTTGTTGTGTGCAATGTCCAATTGGGCGTTTAAATTTTTTGACAAGCCACGCAATTTTCCAATACCCTTACAGTGCCAGTAAACATGATATTTTGATAGGGAAATCTTAAAATCATTATCAATTGCAGAGTGCTTATCACCCACTATTTTTAACAATTCTTCACAGCAGTAACGCCTCGATTTCCTCCGTATTTTCTTAATCTCCGTCAGCGTTATATCACGATAATATCCTCCATCTATTTTTTTGAAATGACCGGCGTTTGTGAACAATTTTATAATCTCTCTTAGAGTGTAACGTCCTTTCATAGCAAATTCATACCCCCCCAAGGGATTGTTTTTTTCATCAAGAGCGTCATAGATTTTGTCTACTCTTAACGAATCCTCTTTGCGCTGTGGCATCTTGCTTATAATATCCAAAATAAAATCTATGACCGAGGTGTGCTTTGGGTCAATACTCAGTATCGCCTTAACACATAAATCCGGAAAGGGGAGGCCCCCCCTCAATAAAATCCTTCGAGTGGGATTTCAAAGTGTATTTACTGGCCTCCCCATCCACAAAACCATAGAAAATAAGATTATGAATCATCATCTCGATATACTTATGTGTAAATCCTGTCTTCGCCATTAGGATTTCAATGTATTCTTCTTTTTCTATACCATCAGTTACAAATTGTAGAAAAAGCCTGTATTGCTCTTCATCCTTTGGTAAGGGATACCTATTAGGGGTTCCTTTGGACATTATCCTCCTTAGTAGCTTCTGGAAGCCCTTTTTCCACCGTAATATTCGCCGCCATCATCAGCATTTTCTCCTCCTCTCCCGAAGTGTCGAGTTGCTGCATCCTTGAAGTATGTCCTAGGTGGAGCAGTCATTCCATAATCTTCCACCCTCCCGACGTAGATTGGATATGTTTTGGTAGTCACAACTCGGTCGTGAGTTGCGCTAAGTAAAATATCGTTTGTTTCGAATGATTCTCTGGCTTCCTCCAAACTATCCTTAATCTTTTGCCTCCAACGATTTCCGACATCTAAATCTATAAGAGTTGGAACATTCATCCAGATATGGCCGCATTCCGTTATGTACAATCGCCCGCCCCTTGGTCTAATCTCACGATATAGGCGACAAAATTTAGGATACTCTTCCACTGTCCGGAAATGGATACCCAGGAACTTCCAGTGTAAGCAATCGTCTGCCCCCTGGCGACTCCATACCGAAAAGGGCTCTCCATGATTGAACATCAAACCAGTCCAGAGCATCCCAGTCTCCAGTGTGGGATTCAAATCGAACCCGCCGAATTCAAAAAGGCCTTCAATCTTTCCCAAATAAATCGGTGGCCATTTTCCTGTATCATCATCGTGATATTTAGTTATAACTTCGCGATGAGGTGTTATCCTAAAACTACCTAGCGCACCCCTCTTTCCATCCTTAATAGTTTCAATTATCTCCTTGGACGCATTTGTACATGTAATTCGAGCCCCACTCATAGGGGTCTTCCAACACAGAACTTGGCCTGAACCATTGTTTCTAACTGAGTATCTAGAACCTCGGTATGGCAGTGGCCATGAATCACCTGGGTTTAGTTCAAGAACATTCCTTTTGAAAGGCAAAAAAGCATTATGGGGACCAATAACCTGTGTCGACGCTTCCAAAATTCGCGGTTCAATGACCACTAGTAATCCTCGGGATCTCCGAAAAAATCTTCGGGGTCATCATAGAATGGTTCATCGATTTCATCCTCAGACTTAGTAAATTTATTCAGGAATCGAAGCATTTTTGTCCTATCTTCTTTGCTAAGTTTAGTCGAATAATCCTTTCGCGGTTTCAATTTGACTGTCGGATTTTCCCACTGTCCTAGGTATATTGGTAGCATCCGGGTTCCCTCGACCTTGAGCTCAACCAATCTTTGCTGCGTGACGCTTAGTTTTTCCCATTGCCGTCTCAAATCATCACTAAGTGGTTGAGGAGAAATGAGTGTTATGACATAGCCATTTTCGGTTACGCGCAGTGAACCGCCCTGTCCTTTGTAATAGGCGAATTCTTTCTCGATGGCCACAGGCATGTCATGCTCAACATAATTACGATAAAGATTATTTCGGAACCACATCCGTGTTCCACGTCCATCTCTTACAGCAGAGTATTTCGCTCCGTCGTAAAAACTGGGCCAAATGTCACCTGGCTCTAGATGGGACGGTGCAGGGTCAATATCCTCTTTGAATGTGAAGGGACGATCCAACTCACAAACATAGACCGCTTCCCACTCCTCACCATGATCTTTAATCCCCTCATTGGGGATTTTGGTAAGGACTGCGTTATTTTCCGTCACTCGGAAGCTCCCGCCGTCGGGTTTAAGCTGCCGCAGTAATTTCAGTAACTTATGGGGCCTGGATGTGCCGG
>DTSF01000266.1 GCA_012965485.1 Dehalococcoidia bacterium | reverse complement strand
TTTTCCTCCCATGTCGTCGACACCAGATCAGTCGCTATAGTTGATAGAGACCCTTCCATTAATCCTCCCCACAAGGAATCACGATCTTCCTCGCCCTTTAAAGAGGGATATGTGTGGTATTTCATACCATTCTTACTGCGATAGTCTTGAAATGTAAAACAGGCATAGTTATGTAAAGTTTCGCCGTAAATCGGCAGCCCTTGAGCCCGACATCTAGACACCTCTTCTACTCCCTCCTTAGCGCTGACATGTACAAAATAGACCGGACACTTTTTCAATTCTGACAGGCGTGATACCCGCCTAAACGAGACATCCTCCGACTGATTGGTATGAACTCGATGCATATTCCACCATTCCCAT
Organism: Dehalococcoidia bacterium; assembly: GCA_012965485.1. The sequence continues at coordinate 1,844 of DTSF01000266.1, read as the reverse complement.
TCATCAGTCTCTTTGAGGCGATCATAGTTGTAGTGAACCATCTCATCGTCTTCTGAGTGCACTAGTAGGATCGATCCTGAATCAGATACCTGTTCCATAATGGTTCCCAATCTTCCAAAATCGGTATGGTTATTTTGCATCTGGGGGCTTGGAGGCCTAATACTGGTTGTAAATATCTTGAAGCTTGCGATCCCTTCCCTCGTCAGTTGCTTGATCTGAGATATGCTGTCCTCATCCGCCCCATTAGTCAGAATTGGATGGTAAGCGTAATCTGTATAGGCATTACCAGACCATCGTTCTTCGGCCTCTTCCAAGGCGTGGTACAAATCATACCCAGGTATTTGAGTCGCAAAATCCAGTACTGTTGTTGTGCCACCTAATAGGGCCGCTTTGGATACCGCTTCAGCACCAGATCTTTCAGGTTGGCGTGGGCCCCCTATATGAGCATGTGGTTCTATACCTCCAGGGACTACGATCATGCCTTCGGCATCAATAACCTTTTCAGAGTTGTCTGAATCTATTTCATCAGTGGACAAAGATGTGATCCGCCGGTCATCGATAAAAATACCCAACTTCCTCGGGCCAGATGCTGTTACAACAGTGCCTCCTCGAATTAATAGGTCATGCATAATCTGCCTCCTTCCAAACTTAATCTACCGAATAGGCGAATATTAACACCACAGAGACCGAATCTTTTTTTCCATGTCGCCATCGACCTCGTGAAGCTTAGCAATAAATTGGAGCGTTCGGGATCAAATGTTAATTTTTGTTCTCGGCAATTCCTTATATTGATCCATTTCCTCATTTTGGACGTTATATGTGGTTGATTCAGCAAAACTAAAGGCGGCCGTTTCTCCGTCTTTGTCCATACAAAGTATGTTCATATAGGTACCAAAAGAGTCTTGATAATCTCTCAGGTCTTCCATAGCTTTTTGGCCGGCATCCATCAGAGTCATACCGGATTGAAGATACATCACCACAGATCGAGCAGTACAAGCCCTCATAGACAATTCACCTCTACCTGTACAGGTAGCTGATCCATACCTGTTGTCTGCGAAATTTCCGGCCCCTATTATTGGTGAATCTCCTACTCGACCCGGATATTTCCAACCCAAGCCACTAGTTGATACCCCAGAAGCTATATTCCCTTTCCTGTCTCGTGCAATGAAGTTGACGGTACCAAGATGTTTAGCTGTGGGTAAATTTGAGCTATATTTCCTTAGATTTTCGAGATATTTATCCATTCCCTTCAGACCTTCCGCTCTCTCGTCAAGGCCTTCAATCCATTTCTTTTTTGCAGCGGCAGTGAGCAAATTCCTAGGATGAAAACCCATTTCTTTTGCAAATTTGGCCGCACCCCTATCCACCAGCATGACATGCGGAAGTTCTTCCATTACCTTTCGGGCAATGGAAATTGGGTGTTCAAAATTCTTCAGTCCTGCTACAGCACCAGCATGCAAAGTTTGTCCATCCATTACGGAGGCGTCCAGTTCGACCTGTCCTAGCAAATTTGGCAGGCCTCCTCGCCCAACAGAGTGATCTGAAAGATTACTTTCAACAGCCCTAATACCAGCCACAATAGCATCCAAGGCAGTCCCACCATTTTTTAACACTTTTATGGATTCCCCAATGCCTACATCACCGTTCGCTGATGTAATAACTAAACCCGTATACATAGAATCTCCCGTAAAATATGAATATAAACTCTAGGTTCAAAAAATCTGATATAGGAATTGGGAACAAAACCATGATACATAAAGACTTTAATTGTGACATTTATTTTATACGGCACGGAGAATCAGAATCGAATGCTACTCCGGGCCTGGCAGCCGGTGGTAATTTTG
>DTSF01000265.1 GCA_012965485.1 Dehalococcoidia bacterium | reverse complement strand
ATTCATGGTAGAACTTGATGGTATGAAAGGTGAAATCGTTGGCAGTAGAGAGGTTGTCGTACAAATAATGGGGTTGGGGTAAAACATATGGAAATCAAAAGCTTTTCGTTGCAGCTATTTTCCCACTTATAGGTTCAGAAACCTTTTTGACCCCTAGGTCATACAAATGTTATATTTGATCGGTTATTGTTGACTGATTAACTCAACAAACTTTTACCGTGTGGGCCTAAATATTAATGGGGCTTGCAGGTCATGCTGCTGCTTATCAAAAAAAGGAAATCACTGAAGGAGAGATTTTGAATGGCTGACCAAAAGGTTATATCCAGGCAGACAGGAGTTGAGGATACCCAATACAAATGGGGCTTCGAATTTGATATCGAATCCAATGTGGCTCCAAAAGGTTTGAATGAAGACATTGTTCGGTTTATATCTGCAAAAAAAAAGGAGCCACACTGGTTGTTGGAATGGCGGTTGAAGGCATTTAAACACTGGGTAAATCAAGGGGATGATGCCTCTCCAAAGTGGGCGAAGATCAGTTTTGAGGACATTGATTTTCAAGATATTATCTATTACGCCGCACCTAAGTCCAGCGATGGCGCGCCGAAAAGCCTTGATGAGGTGGACCCAGAAATACTCGAGGCATTTGATAAATTGGGGATTCCTTTACATGAGCAGGAAAAATTATCAGGTGTAGCAATCGATGCGGTTCTCGACAGTGTTTCTGTAGCAACTACCTACCAGGACACGTTGAAAGAGGCCGGGGTTATATTCTGTCCCATAAGTGAGGCTGTACAAAAATACCCCGATTTGGTTCAAAAATATCTGGGTTCTGTGGTTCCGTATAGCGATAATTTTTATGCAACACTTAATTCGGCAGTCTTCAGTGACGGATCGTTTTGTTATGTCCCACCGGGTGTCCGATGCCCGATTGAATTAATGACCTATTTTAGGATCAATGAGGCGGACTCTGGGCAATTTGAGAGAACCTTGATAATTGCTGATGAAGGCAGTTACGTCAGTTATTTGGAAGGATGTACTGCTCCGATGAGAAAAAGCCATCAGTTGCATGCGGCTGTTGTAGAGCTGGTTGCTCTAAAGGATGCAGAGATAAAATACTCCACCTTACAGAACTGGTATCCAGGGGACAAAAATGGCGAAGGTGGTGTTTACAATTTTGTCACAAAGCGTGGGGCCGCTAGAGGCGAGAATTCAAAAATATCTTGGACTCAAGTTGAGACTGGTTCTGCAATAACCTGGAAATACCCTAGTGTGATTCTCCAAGGTGATAATTCTGTTGGTGAATTCTATTCAGTTGCTTTGGTCAACAACTATCAACAAGCCGATACCGGAACAAAGATGATACACATCGGTAAGAACACCAAAAGCACTATTATTGCAAAAGGGATTTCGGCCGGTAAGGCAGAGAACACTTATCGGGGCCAGGTTTCTATATTGGCTAGCGCAGATAACGCCAGAAATTTCACTCAGTGTGACTCTTTGTTAATCGGTGATGAGTGCGGTGCCCATACTGTTCCCTATATAGAAGTACGTAACCCCACCGCTAAAATGGGTCATGAGGCCACGACTTCGAAAGTTAATGACGATCAGCTTTTCTATCTTCAGCAACGAGGTATAGATTTAGAGGAAGCCAACTATATGATAATAAATGGGTTTTGTCGTGGTATTTTTAAAGAGCTGCCTTTTGAATTTGCTATGGAAGCTTCACAATTATTGAGAGTGAGTTTGGAGGGTGCGGTAGGTTAAATGTCAAATTCTCAGAAATTGATTGAAATCAAAGATTTGCACGTCTCTGTAGCGGAAACAGAGATATTAAAAGGAATAAATCTTAGCATCGGTTTGGGGGAAGTGCATGCCATTATGGGGCCTAATGGTTCTGGCAAAAGTACTCTCGCAAACGTTATAGCCGGTCGACCTGGCTATAGCGTCATCAGCGGAGATATTGTTTACAAGGGGAGCAGTATACTCGAAGTTCTACCTGAAAAGGTCTCTTGATAATGGCCATTAACAAAGAGGAGGTTAATCCAAGATTCGTGCCATGGAGCTATCAATTTAATGTCGTTTGAATCCATTTTTTCAAACTTTGCCGAAGAATATTCGACATCTGCTATCGGTCTGGCATTAGTGTATTTCCACTTCTCATTGCCTTTTCTTCGTACGGGGAAACCTATTTCCCGAAAGGTATCCATT
>DTSF01000264.1 GCA_012965485.1 Dehalococcoidia bacterium | reverse complement strand
AACTTTTGGAAATGGTTTTAATGATGTAGAGATGCTTAAATGGGCCGGTACAGGGGTTGCGATGGCTGGAGGGGAATCTGTAGTTTTTGAAGTGTGTGATGATCTGGCCAAGAGCCCCAATGAAGACGGAGTAGCTGTGTATTTAGAAGATCTTTTATCAAAGAACCAGATAGGTTTATAGAAGCCATGTCGGCCCCACATCTCGTGGTATTGGGCAGCCTGAATGTCGATTTAGTTACGACTGTAGGGGAGTTGCCTAAGAGTGGCCAGACCATTTTTTCGGAGTCATTTGTTATTGAAAATGGTGGTAAAGGTGCCAATCAAGCAGTCGCAGCCTCAAGATTAGGCGCAAAGGTGACGATGATTGGAAGAGTAGGAGGCGATGTTTTCTCAGAGCATGTATTAACCGACCTGAAATCTGAAGCGGTGGATGTCAGCTGCATAACGAAAGATTTAAATCACAATACAGGTATAGCCTTGATAACTGTCGGTTCAAAGTCTGAAAATACAATTGTTGTTTCATCTGGTGCCAATATGCGTTGTGGCCAAGTTGAGTTGGATTCTCTTCAGGACTGTATAGTCGGTGCGAGCTGCCTGATGCTTCAAAACGAAGTGCCGCTTGAAGTTAACCTAGAGGCAGCGAAGATAGCACAGCGTAATAACGTTCTAGTAATTTGGGACCCAGCACCATTTGTACGAGACATCGATCAACTTATCAGGGAAGTAGACTTTCTTACCCCTAACCAAAGAGAGGCTGAGTTACTCATAAATTGTGAATTAAAGGATGCAAAATCTGTTCATACAGCCTTATTGACAATGAAGGATCTCACTCAGGCAATATGCATTATTACCATGGGCCGTGAAGGACTCTTTTTTTTATCAGGAAACGAATTAGTACACGTACCTAGTTCCACTGTGCTAAGTGTTGACTCTGTAGCTGCTGGGGACGCGTTTACAGCCGGTTTAGCTGTCGCAATATCTGAAGGTTTAACCCTTAATGTAGCGGTCGAATTGGGCTCCGCAGCTGGAGCACTTGCAACAACCAGAAGGGGCGCTCAGATTTCGATGCCTTTGAGGACAGAAGTAGACTCGTTGATGGGCAAAAGCAACTAATTTCTAGGATTACCTCTATTTGTAAAAAGTTCAGATAGCTCCCTATTGATGCTTTGGACGACCCTAGGTCCTTGATAGATAAGTGAGGTGAGAATCTGGATCGAACTGGCCCCTGCCTTTAAGGCCTCGTAGGCTTGATATCCGTTTGAAATTCCTCCGCAGGCATTAATTTCTATACTATCCCCGAATTCTGTTTGGTAAGTTTTAACCATCGCTATAGTATTTTCAAATAAAGGACTTCCACTAAGCCCTCCTTGCCCCACAGCAAGCCCATCATGCATAATCGGTATCGTGTTCGATACGGTCAGAGATTCCACCTTTTCCTCAAGGCAAATGCGCCCCAAATTCAATGCTTTTTCATCATCACTTTCCTCTGATTTATAGGGAGGCATTTTTACAAGGAGGGGTTTGGATTTATTCTGATTTACTTCAGCTAACAATGATCTAAGTTTGCTTGGCTCTTGGAAAATTCTTAGGCCTTTAGTGTTTGGTGAACTTATGTTCAATTCTATTGCATCACAAAAAGGTTCCAGTTGTTGATGACATTCAGCAATGTCAGAAATATCTGTTCCAGAAACGCTGATAATGCGGACTGATTTTTTGGGTACAGATACCATTTTGGATATTTCTGATAAGGCCCTTTCAAGACCATTTCCAGGGAAGCCTAAGGCATTGATCAACGCTGATTGATCTTTGAGTCTAATAACCCTTGGTTTGGGATTACCAGGTCTCGGGTCTTTGGTTACTGTGCCACCCATAACATATCCGAAACCGAGCTCTTGAAGGGAAGATAGGAACCTGCAGTTTTTATCATACCCTGCCGCCAAACCAACTGGGTTTTTTATAGGAATGCCTGCCACCGTTGCTTCGAAAAGCTCGTTTTGGTGTTGGAAACCGCTCCCCATAATTTTCCAGAACCAGGTTTGAGAGAGGCCAAGATCCGACAGGTGCCAAGCCGTTTCTGGCTCCAATGCGAATAGAAGCGGTCTCATTAATTTCTTATACAGCTGCATATGATGTCCCTAAGGTTGTCCGTTGCAGACTCTATTATATTGAAATTATGACAAGGTTACTTATATGGGTTGTGTATTAATTGGCATATAATGGTGGTGGCGGTGG
>DTSF01000263.1 GCA_012965485.1 Dehalococcoidia bacterium | reverse complement strand
CTTGCGCCTTTAAAATTTCGGATTTTTAAAGAAAACTTAATTTTTTATATTTCATTGACGGCTTAGGAGGCATGTGCTAACTTCAGGCTCATTACTGGCACCACAAAATTTTATGAGGACTAACTTATGGCTCAAACGAGGGAAGCTGCAATTGTTGGAATACATGAATACCCATTAAGGGTGGCGCCTGGCGTTAGCGCTTTGCAAATTAAGGCCGCATCTGCATCCAAGGCATTGGAGGACGCTGGTCTTTCATGGCAGGATGTAGACGCAGTTTATGACACTGGGTCCCACCAAAATATCGGAGGACTTGGAATTTCGGAATATTTGGGCTTGAATCCAAGATTGATTGATAACACGAGCGTTGGTGGCACTTCATATGAGTTTCAAGCTCATCATGCTGCTACTATGATAGCTTCAGGCAAGGCTAATATTGCCTTGTTAACATATGGGTCTACAGCTCATTCGGATCGCAGAGCAATAGGAACCGCCGGAGCAACTGGCCAGGGATCCCCAACCCCATTTAATAACATGGAAGATCCATGGGGAATGACGTTGATATCTGGATATGGAATGGTGAAAGCTCGGCATATGCATCAATATGGAACCACAAATGAGCAGTTCGCAGAGATTTCGGTGGCCACTAGATATCATGCCATGCGCAATCCTGAGGCTGTGAAAGCTATGACGGCCCTCGAGTTTGTAGGGGTTAATGAAATCACCACTCAGGATGTTCTAGATTCAAGGATGATTGCTTGGCCGCTGCATCTTCTGGAGTGCTGCATGGTATCAGATGGTGGTGGAGCGGTTGTGATTGCGTCCAAAGAAGTTGCAAAGAATTGTAAAAAATCCCCAGTATGGATTATCGGTGGTGCCGAAGCTACGAAATATAGGGAGAATGGAGGAGATATCACTGTAAGTGCTGGTGCCCAATCCGGGCCTAGGGCTTTTGAAGACGCTGGAGTATCTCCAAACGAAATTGATGTTCTGATGGCATACGATTCATTTTCCATAACTGTAATGTGCCTGATTGAAGATTTAGGATTTTGCAAAAAAGGTGAAGGTGGAGATTATGTCAGCCAGGGCATACTGAAGTTTGATCAAAAAGGGGGACCTGCCCTTAATACCGATGGGGGAGGTCTTTCCTCAAATCATCCGGGTGAAAGGGGTATTTTTCTTTTGCTTGAAGCTACTAGACAAATGAGAGGAGAATCAACTTCCCAAGTGGATGGCGCCAAACTTGCCGTTGCGGTGGGGAATGGTGGTCAATTGGGCGCTAGGCATGCAACGGCACCAACCATTCTCGCAGCAGATTAATAAATTAGGAGAGTTATAAAATGACTTTGAGACCTCAGCCTAGATTTCCAGAACCTGACACTGAGCCATTTTGGGAGGCGACTAAGGAAAGAAATCTTGTTTACCAAACATGTGACAATTCGGATTGCACCGATAAGGTGATTTTTTACCCTAGAGCCCACTGTAACAGCTGTGGTGGCTTAAAGACCACCTGGAATACCTCAAAAGGTGAAGGTGTTGTCTACACGTACAGTGTTGTGATGCAGAGTAGACATCCGGCCTTTAAAAATTTAGGCCCATATGCTGTGGCCTATGTAGATCTAGATGAAGGTTTTAGAATGATGACCAATGTCATAAATGTGGATAACCCAATTAGTGATATCGAGATCGGGATGAGGGTTAAATTAGTTTGGCAGGAGCAAGGTGAAGGAGAGATTGCACTTCCAATGTTTGAACCTGTCTAAATTTTAGCTGGTCTTGAAAAAGTCTAATCACAAATTCATATCAGCCTTCTTGCAGTATTAGTATAAGCGGATTTGAGATGGGGGATTTATGCAGCATCACCCGGTGCCACTTAAAGCAACTCTGGATTCCTTACCTCCACTATGGCCTCAGGATTTGTTGCCGCAAATAAGATCAATTTTGGCTGAAACTCCATCTATGGTCTTTGTTTTGGATGATGATCCGACAGGGGCCCAGACTGTCCACAATGCCTCTTTTTTAACTGAATGGTCACTTGACGTACTGCTTTCTGAGTATCATCAGCCTGAGAAGGTTACCTTTCTGCTGACAAACACTAGGGCAAAAACGGAAGAGGAGGCAGTGGAGATAAATACTAAACTCGGTAGAGAATTCGACCAACTAACAAATTATTTGAAGATACCCATCTCGATTATATCCAGGTCAGATTCCACTCTTCGCGGACACTTTCCTGCAGAATTGGACGCTTTGGCGGAGGGAATGGGTAACTCCCACGATGGGATTGTCTTCATTCCATTTTTTATTCAAGGGGGACGTTACACGATTGATGATGTTCAATACGTTGCAGATGAAGGCATGCTGATACCAGTTGGACAAACACCCTTTGCCAGAGATTCTGCCTTTGGCTACCAATCATCAAACTTACGTGATTGGATAGAAGAAAAAACTTTTGGAAGAGTTCTGGCTAAAGATGTATTGAGTGTTTCAATAGACGATATCAGAATTGGTGGCCCAGATGTGGTTGCAAAAAAACTGCAAGACATGAAATCCGGCAATATATGCATAGTTAATGCAGCCGATATGAGAGATTTGAATGTGGTGGCTTTAGCAATGTTGACTTTGCAACATAAATACGGAAAAAATTATTTGATACGGTCTTCTGCTTCTTTTGTTAGATCTCTAATTGGACAAGAGGAACGACCTATCCTCACCAAAAAAGAAATGGGATACACAAGAGAAGGGGGGGCACTCATTCTCGTTGGTTCTCATGTGCCGGGCAGCACCTCCCAGCTAGAGAGTCTTCTAAATCTACCGAATGTGTACGGTTTGGAGTTGAATGTACATAAAGTTCTGCAATATGACAAAGAGCAAATAATATCGATAATTGAACAAACCGACAAACTTTTATCAGAATCGAAGGATATTGTTATTTATACGAGTCGAGAGGTCATAACCGGCTCGTCTCCTGATGAATACTTGAAAATAGGGGCTACTATTACCGATGCCATAACCGAAATCGTTTCTGGTATCACGTTCACCCCTAGGTACCTTATATCTAAAGGCGGGATGACTTCCTCAAACATCATTGTCAATGCCTTGAAAATAAAAAGAGCTACTGTCCCTGGGCAAATTTCTTCTGGAGTTTTGGTATTGCAGTTGGGTCTGGAATCCAAATATCCAGGATCTAAATTAATACTTTGGCCTGGCAATGTAGGCGGGCCTACATCTATTTCAGATGTGGTAATGAGGATGAGGACTTAGAATATCAGATGTTTGCACCCTCTTCCGATATTTTAGAATGGGCCGATTCTCAAAATGTCGCCGTTGGAGCCTTTAATATTTACAATTTTGAGGGAATAAAAGCTGTTATAGAAGGGGCCGAAGAAGAGGAAATTCCGATAATTATTCAGATGCATCCGGCATCGCTTCAACGGGGGAGTAAGCCTCTAATTGCTATGGCACTGGAAGCAGCCAACCTATCCACGGTACCAGTTTCTATTCACCTTGACCATGTTGATAGTTTGGAAATTGTTAATGAGGGTATAGATCTTGGTCTTCGGTCTTTCATGCCTGACGGATCAATATATAACTATCAAGCAAATGTGGAGTTTACCCAATTGTGTGCTCAAACAATTAAAGATAATGAAGGCTTTGTCGAAGGAGAATTAGGTCGACTTTCGGGTTCTGAGGATGGCATAACTATTGAAGATTACAAGTCACTTTTGACAGATCCGTTGTTGGTGGGCGATTTTGTGTCTAGCACTACAGTTGATGCTCTTGCAATCTGTGTTGGTAATGTGCATGGGAAATACCTCTCAGAACCAAAATTGGATTTTCAGCGTTTGTATAGAATACGTGAAGCTACCGAGATACCTCTTGTAATGCATGGTGCCTCAGGTCTATCAAATGAAATGATTTCAGAATGTATACATGCCGGAATATCAAAATTTAATGTTAATACTGAGTTAAGGCAGGCATATATTTTGGGTATGTCAGAAGCTGTTGATCAGGGAATATCTGATTTGATATCCGTGATGAATTTATGTATTACTAAGATGAGAGAAGTGGTGGTGTCCAAGATCCGCCAATATTCATTTAGATGATAATTAGATAGCACATTTCAATTTAAAAACCTTTGTCAACCACCAGTATTTATAAAATCAGCTATTCTTTCTCCTATCAGCATCGCTGCAACGTTAGTGTTTGCTCGAGGGCAATCTGGTAGTATGGAAGCATCAGCAATCCTTAATTGCTTAGTTCCATATACGAGACCATGTTGATCTACAACCGCTTCCTCATCTGTTCTTGGACCCATTTTGCATGTGCCCGAAATATGATGCATAGTTAAAACGTTTTCTAGCATCCACTTATTAAGTAGGTCGTCGTCATTTATGGTGGCCTCATCTGGAGAAAGTCTTTCAACTATGCTACTAGTAAAACTGGGTGCCTTTGCTATTTTGTCGGCAAGCCTAACGCCTTCCCTCAATCTCTTAAGATCATATTCATGGCTCAAAAGGTTGTAGTCTAGAATGGGTTGTATATGAATATCGGTGGATTGAAGCGAAATTCTGCCCACACTTTCAGCTAGATATATTCCTACAGAGATCATAAGCGCACCAGCGTCACCTATTTCATGACTGAAACGCATAATCATGATCATGTCGTTTTGGTATTTGGAATCTTGGGAGGTGTATCGCAAGGCGACTTTTTGTGGACCTATTTTTTGTTCGGGTTTGTTGAATGAAGAATGAGGTTTCCATGTAGTGTGAACTGTTGGGTGATCTCGAAGATTTTTTCCCACTCCGGGTAAGTCACTTACTACGCTTATGTTGAATGTGGATAAGAATTCTTTTGAACCAACTCCTGACAACATCAAAATTTGAGGTGTTGCTACGGAACCCGCCGATAGGATTATCTCTGTTCCTTCAATCTTGAACATTTCGCCGCCACTAATTACCTCAACGCCAGTTGCTATATTTCCATCAAATATGATTTTTTGGGTAACACAATTTGGCTTGATTGTTAAATTTAGGCGATGTCTACTTTGAGAAAGGTAACCTAAAGCCGTACTGAATCTTATTCCGTCAGGGTTGTTAAGAGGATATGGCCCGACGCCGGTCGCGTCCGGCAGGTTGTGATCTATAGTCTCCTTGTAGCCTAAGTATTTACAAGCCTCGTAGAAAGCCAACTGGTCATCAGTTAAGGAATTCAGAGAATGTCTTTTTACCAGAATAGGTCCATCTTGGCCGTGGAAGTCGCCATCATAATCTAGGTCTGTTTCAATTTTAAGGAGGTAAGGCAGGCATTCTTTAAAACTCCACCTGTCATTGCCCCATTCAACCCATCTTTCAAAATCCTCTGGTAGTGGACGTAGAAAAACCTGACCATTTATGGCACTAGTGCCTCCCGTTACTTTTCCGCGAGGAACGGGCATATTTTCTGACAATTTGGAAGCTGTACCTGTAAATTGCCAGTCGTGAATACCGCCGACAACCATGTCTGGCCCAGTTCCCCATCCATGTTTTAAATCAGAAGGTAAGTTTTCAAAATCTGGATAATCTGGACCTGCTTCCAATAAAAGAACTGAACAATTTGAGTCCTCTGACAAACGAGATGCCAGAACTGCCCCGGCAGAGCCTGCGCCTATAACAATCTTGTCGTACTTCAATTTGATTCCCTCATCGATTATAAAAAGAAGAAGCTATCGCAAATAAACCTGACGGAATATAAAACGTTCCAACGGATGAAATACTTATGAGGATAAAGACTATGAAAATAACTGACACAGCCCAGGAGTAGGATTTCCATCTAAGAATCAAAGTTTTGTGGCGGTTGCTGGCAGCCCTGGCCATTATTGAAGAAAAAATACATACTCCCGATAAAATCCAAGGCAATATTATGACGAAAAGACCTTGGGCCCCCAACGCTTCAAATATTGTTTTATTTGTCTGGAATTGTTGGGTGAAATTGCCAGAATCTGTTATTTGCTCGAATGCACTTACTACTGGAAAAAAGATCAATAATAGGCCCGCTAACATGGCTGTAACGTGTGAAAGGCCGGCGAGTATTGTTGATTTATGTAGTAGGGTCATCGCCAATAATTCTCTTTATCTCGGCTACTAATTTTGGCAAAGAATCTTCTGTGGGACCTTTTATAGACTCGGTAGCTGTTTGAGATATTGGAGTCTCCTCAGGATTAATTTCTATTATCTTTCCACCAGATGATGAAACTTCCCTTGGAAAACCAGCGGCTGGGAACACGGTTGCTGAAGTCCCGATGACCAAAATACAGTCGGACAATCTAGTTTCATCGACGCAAGCATTTAAGGTTGAAAGCGGTATGGGTTCACCAAACATCACAGTATCTGGCTTCACGATTCCAAAGCATGTATTACATTTGGGAGGTAGGGTTTGTTCCCAATCCAATGATATTTGGTCAAACTCATCTCGATGCCATCTCATATCACAACTGACACATCGTAATTTACTTCTATTTCCGTGTATTTCAGTTACATTCTTGGATCCCGCAATGTAATGTAAGTTGTCTATATTTTGAGTAATTTGATGTTTCAAAACATAAATCTTTTCAAGATCCACCAACGCTAAATGCCCCGGGTTTGGTTTTGCTTTTTTAATTGACTCTCGAAATTCTGTTCTTTCAGGATCTATTTGGGCATTTAGGTTTTGGTCCCACCATCTTTTAGGGTCGGCAAGAAAATTTTCGTATCCGTTGTTGGATGGTTCGCCTAATTTTGTCCATAATCCGCCAGTACCTCTAAACGTTGGTATTCCACTTCCAACCGATAATCCGGCACCAATCAAAGCTATGGTATACCGAGATTCAACTATTATTTTGGCAGCAGCTGATATTGATCCTTGTTTTTTTTTATCCATTGTCATTCAATTCTAAATTGTTTTTACCGAACCGTTTATGACTTCCAACCTATTGGAACTATTTATAAATGAGTCTGGAATGTTGCTCGGCTCAGCGGTAGTTATAATAACTTGATCGTGTTTCTTTAGGTGTTCTACCATCTGTTCTCTGCGGGTTTGGTCTAACTCGGACATTACATCGTCTAGCAATAACACAGGTTTTGTACTCCTACGGTTAGTTAAAAATTCCGATTCAGCCATTTTTAAAGCTAAAATAGCCGTTCTTGACTGGCCTCTAGAGGCGTACTTCGAGGCCTCCATTTTATCGATTTCAAATATTAAGTCGTCTCTATGAGGACCAATGGTTGTAGATCCTCGGGCTATGTCTCTTCTTCTTGACCGTTCTAGATCCTTTGTGAAATTTTCTAGATCGATGTTTTCAGAGAGATCATCTGTTCTCGCATAACGAATGCTCATTTTTTCATTGCTACCGCCCATCAATCTATGAAAAGGAAGAGATGTACCTTCTAAGATTTCCACGGCTTCTTGCCGTTTTCTTGTAAGGGTTACAGCATTTTTTGCTAATTGTTGGTCCCAAAACGTTAGTTCGTTTGCCGAAGAAGAACCGTCCCGTATTAATCTCAAAAGATGGTTTCTCTGTGTATTTGCTTTTTGATACTGCTGTATTGATAGAAGATATTCCTTGTCGACTTGAGAAAGTAGTATGTCAAGGTATCTACGTCTTACCGAAGGGCTACCATATATCAGGTCTAGGTCACCGACGCTAAATAAAACCGCGTTAACAATCCCCACCAGCTCGGATGATCTTTTGGGAGAACCGTTAATTCGTATGAATTTCTGTGCAACGAATCCATGAATATTCTGTGATAATTGGCACCTATAATGAATCTCTAGTTTTTCTGATCCCTGGATGTGTTCAGCAACACATCCGATTTTAGAGTAGCTCAATTTCTGTTGTTCGAGTTGCAGAACGGAGAATTTGTTGATTAATTCTCGGTCGGTGGTGACTTTTGGTGACTTGGCAATGGCCATCATATAGATTGCCTCTAGCAGATTGCTTTTGCCATGTCCATTTGCTCCTTGAATTACTGTCGTACCAGGAGGCAGCGACAGTTCCAAATTGTCGTAATTTCGAAAATTAAGAAGACTTAAATGGGAGATGCGAATGAGAATTCTCCAAAGCAAGTTCAGTGTGTCGTAATCCGCCGTTATTGGAAGGATTTTAGCATGTTAGTTATATTGTGGGAGTTATATAGTAATTCTGAAAGGATACGAATTTTTAGGAGATTAGTACTGATGAAATCAGTAGTTGCATTGGCAGGTGGGGTTGGAGGAGCTAAATTGGCTCTTGGGTTTTCTTATATTTTAGGTTCTGATGAGCTGACAGTCGTGGTCAA
>DTSF01000262.1 GCA_012965485.1 Dehalococcoidia bacterium | reverse complement strand
CCTGGTTTTACTTTAAACCCAAATGAAAATATTGTTTATTTAGCTGCAAAAAATATGCGTGAAGAATATGCTGTGAATTTTGGAGCTAGAATGGTTTTAGAGAAGCAAATCCCTGTATCAGCCGGGCTAGGAGGTGGAAGCAGTGATGCTGCTGCAGCTATTAAAATTCTTAATAAAATTTGGAGTTTAAATCTTCCACTGACCGAACTAATTGCGTTTGCTTCTACAATTGGATCAGACGTACCTTTTTTTCTAGAAGGCGGGACTTCATTTGTTCAAGGCAGAGGAGAGTTAATTCGGGAACTACCCGATTGTGAGGTGGGTTGGATTGTGATTATTGTGCCTGACCTTAAACTAGAAGAGAAAACAAAATCTATGTACTCCTATCTAGGAGAAGATAGGTATACCTCCGGCGGCTTATCTCGAAAACTTGAGGCGCGTATAAGAAATGGGGGAGATTGTCCCTCTCAATTAATGTTCAATGGCTTTCTGGACGTCGCAAAGGAGACCTTCCCTAGTATAAAAAAGGCACTTTGTATCTTTAATCAAGTAGGGGTACAAGAAATTCACCTGGCCGGTAGCGGCCCCTCTTTATTCACAATAGTCAAACGCAAGGAAATAGCGACTGCACTATCTTTGTTACTAACTCACAAACATCAATTGGAATCTTACGTTGTTGACAATGTTTCACGGGATAAATTTCAGGGTTAGTTTATGAATATCTTAATAGCAGGAGCGGCATCCGGATTACTTTTTGCATCGATGTCGGTTGCCTTTGGATGTTTTGCCATTTTCGTTATGTACAGAAACGGTATAGGTGCTATAAATGATTTGTTCAGTACGCTAGCTCCTTCCAAGATAATTTTGTCTTCGCTAATGGTTTGGAACCCTACTTGCGTGGTGATAGGCATACTGTTTGCTCTTCTATTCTCTTACTTATCGGATATAAGACCGGGATCCGGGTTATTTAGTCCTAATTTTTTCTACACCTTCTTCGTGATCGGCATTTCCCTTCTATTTTTAGTTATATCCTATAAATTCCTCTCACTGATTTTCCGACCAATGCTCGGTATAGTGGGAGGATTTCTCTTAATTTTCGGGTGGCTGATACCGTATTTGGCTATATGAGTTCATTTATTCCTAATTAAGACTTGAATCGCCGCAGACCCCAACTTAGAATGTATAGGTTGGCATAAAGGTTTATGTTTGTTTAATTTTGATCTCCACGTTCATACTGTCAAAGGAAGTACCGATAGCGGGTTACTGCCAGAACAGCTAATCGCGGAAGCTAAAAGAATTGGTCTTAACGGTGTTTTTCTATCGGAGCACGGTGGAGGATGGACATCAACTCAAATTGAAACGGAATTCGGCGAAGCCGACCTGACCGTGGCTACTGGCTTAGAAGTTAACACTGAAATGGGGCATATATTAGCTATTGGGCTTGATTCCTATGTCAGTGGTATTCATAAACTAAAGGTGTTGAGAGAAAAAATAGATGACGTGGGTGGTATTTTAATAGCAGCACACCCATTAAGAAATTTTTTCAATCGGCCTCCATACAATGTCAATTTACTTTTCGGTGAATGGAAGGTTTCCCCTGAAACTCCTGAACAAGCAGCGGAACACGAATTGTTTTCATTGGTGGACTGTATTGAAGTTACCAATGGCGCCAACAGTGAAAAAGAAAATTCATTTACCCTTGAAATAGCGGATCACCTGAATATACCGGCCACTGGTGGCAGCGATTCACACTCTGTTCAGGGCATTGGAAAAAGTTTCACTATATTTGAAAACAATATCCCTGATCGAGAAACTCTTATTGCAGAGATCAAAGCCAAAAGGTTTTATCCTGCTGAAGGGTTGAACATTGGAAAGGTACAAAAGTTTCAAAATACGGATTTTTAACTGATTCATGGCTATGAATATCCCAGATAATATGATCCTCAAATATCTTTAAATCCCCCTTCTTAAGTTTTAACCTTCTATAGCGCTCAATTTTCACTGAGATATAAAGGGTTGTTTTTATATGCTCAATTCCATTATTGGTAACCTGGCAAAACCGCTAGGTACCACCGAAGACATAGACCAAAAGGTTTATTCTTTGTCTTCTCATATGGAATCAAAAAATAGGGGAACAGCATTATTTTCGTTTCTTTCTCTTCCCTCAGCGGACCAGGCCGATGTGATCCTACGATTAAATCGAGAACATCAACTAAATTTAATCTCCTGGGTCAAACCAGCTGATTTCGCCTTAATTGTGGAAGAATTAGAAACCGACGAATTCATACATCTGATGACCGACATACCTCCATCAGATGTATCACGCATCTTAGAACTGACTTCGCCTCCAATCGCGGCCGACATACTAAAGAATCTTACTCAATCTGATTCGTATCCCCTAACTCAACATATGCACCATGCGGACGAGATTTTGGCATTAATGTCTTATGATGCCAAAAATGCCGGTGGCCTTATGACCACTTCTTTCCTCAGTGTTAATCAATCGATGACGGTGGGGGCGGCCACTGAGTATATCCGCAGTTTTTCCTATACTGATCTTGACGACGTATCTAGTGTTCTTTTGGTAGATGATGATGAATTTTTAGTTGGGATTTTCAACATAACGAGATTGGTTACAGCACCTTTAGGGGATCCTGTCTCTTCCATAATTTTTCCTAGCATAATTTCTGTAGCTGTAGATACTGCCAGAGAAGAATGTGCTCGAATTATGGAACGGTACAATTTACTTACCTTGCCGGTCACTGACGAATATGGTCGTCTTGTAGGTACTCTGAAAATAGAGGACATGATTTTCGTATTACAGGAAGAGGCTACAGAAGATATGTATCGGATGGTAGGAGTAGATGAAGAGGAAAAACTTCTAGGCCCCATATGGATCTCAATCAAAGGGCGCTTTCCTTGGTTGTTCATTAATCTGATCACAGTCGGCTTTGCCGCTGCGGTAATAACTCTATTCCAGTCAACTTTGTCACAGGTTTTGGCTTTAGCAGTTTTTATCCCCGTAATAGCAGGACAGGGTGGCATAGCTGGTACTCAAACTTTGACATTGGTAGTAAGATCCATGGCGCTCGGGAAGATAAAAAAATCTGATTCTGCCCGCCTTTTAGGTAAAGAACTAGGTATAGGGTTAATCCATGGTGCCATGCTTGGATTGGTTGCAGGAATTGTCGCTTATTACTGGCACGGCAGTGAATATATTGGAGCGGTGGTAGGTATTGCGATGCTAGGAAATTTGATTGTGGCAAGCATTAGTGGAGTATCACTTCCTCTAATTCTAAAGGCTTTGCATATAGATCCGGCTCTAGCCTCTGCAGTTGCTGTCACCACGTTAACTGATGTCATAGGATTGGTTTTATATCTCGGATTGGCAACAATCCTACTTCCAGTTATAACTTGACTATTTTTAGCCATTTCCATTTTTCAAATACCAATAATGAAAGATGCAGTTGGTTTGAAAAAAAATTCATCAAAAGTGTCGACAAAAAAAATGAAAATAATGCCGTTAATATTCCAGCAAGTACATCACCAGGAAAGTGGATACCCACATATATCCTGCAGAATGCTAAGCATAAACTAGACGATAACATCAGGTAGCCTATCTTCCTATAAGTTTTAAAAACGGGGATGGCGAGACCTACTACAGCTGCTACAGAGTTTGACGGGAACGAAGAGTCTGTTGGCGCATAAAAAATCAAATTTGCTTCTAGCAAGTTAAATGGTCTTTCTCTAAACAAAAATTGATTTAGGATAAAGACAATTGAGCAAGCTCCCAAAAGAGTGAAAATACTATTTAGGACAGTGAGTCGGGCTTTGAATTTTCTGAGGATAGAGGTTTCTTTATACCAAAGGAAAATTAAGATCAACGACAGAAAAACTGGAACCACATAATCGCTGCCAATAATCCTAGCCGAGGAGTCAATGATCGAGGAAGTTCCAACCATTGAATTAACGGCTAGGAATAACTTTTGGTCAAAATCGATAATGGTATGAATGAAATCTTGCATCAGAATTGATTAATATTTTTTCGGATAATCCTTTTCCCAACTGAAGATAGTTTACGGATTATTAAAGCTGTCAGAGCCGACAAGGCAAAGAGAACAATCTGTTCATTTGCATCTAACCCACCTTGATAGTCATTAACTATCCTGTTATCTGTATTAAAAAACAGAATCGCTGCAGCCAACATCAAAATGACACCAAGACAATACGGCATAACCGATAATGATGACTTCCGATAGGCTACAAGTATGAATAACAAGCCAGAAACGGCTAGTACACAGCAAAGATAATAGTCTAAGTGGAATCCAAACATTTCAAATTTATCAAACCTGTAGTTAGGGGCCTAGCTCACAGATACCTCGGTACACCACCCGCGATACTTAGGATTTTCACCTCGTATTGCCTTTTGATATATCTCGTTTATAGCCGACGTATACTCTCCGGTTTCTCCATCCGCTATATTCCTACTATCTAATCTACCTACTGCCTGAATGTGTGCAGCTGTACCAGTTAAAAACACTTCATCCGCAAAATAAAGCTCGCTTCTCCTAATCCTTCTCTCAAGAACCTCCATCCCTAGCTCTTCTTTGGCGATAGTAATTGCAGAGTCTCTTGTTATGCCAGTCAGATTATTATCAGAGACTGGTGGTATAACTAATATTCCATCATTAATCATAAACAAATTCTCACCAGAACCTTCTGAGACGAATCCGTCTGGGGTTAACATAATAGCCTCGTCAAATCCTGCCAAAGTAGCTTCAGTTTTTGCCAGTATGCTATTGACGTAGTGGCCTGAAATTTTGACACGTGGAGGTATCATCGTATCATCCACCCTACGCCACGAGGAGGTGCAACAATTTAAAGCTCCGTCAGATTCTAGGTAGGCCCCAAATGGGACCATTATCAAAGTGAAATCACTACTGAGGTCCTGCAATTTTAGATTGGCAATGAGTTCCTCGCTTTTATAGGCTAGAGGTCTGATATATAAATCTTGTTTGTAGCCGCAATCCTTTATCAAATTTTCAGTGATGTCGCAGAGTTCGTCTGCCGTTTTACCTATGTCCATCATCAACATTCTGCAGCCTTGCAACAATCTTATGTAATGTTCTCGCATTCGGTAGACGAACATCTTCTCTTCAGAGTCGCTCCAATTACCTCTTATACCTTCAAAGACAGCCGTTCCATAATGCAACGCATGTGTCATTACATTCACATTTGCTTGTTCAATAGGAACTATCTGTCCTCGGAAATAGGCAAGGGATTGTGACATTTAAGTCTCCTCTATATTCACAAAATTGTCGCTTATTATAAGTTGTAATTAATCTCAATTACAGCAATATCAATCGTCGAGCATAATGACGGTTACTATATCACCGGGGTCTTTGCTTTCTTCTTCCTCTGGGCATATGGCGAGACCATTAGCATGAACCATGGAAGTTAGAATATTTGAATCTTGATGGCCGGTGGTTTTAGCCGTATAACCATCTTCAGTCTGTTCAACTATAACTCTTGCGTAAACTCGGCGTGAATCATAGTTCACTATCGAATCTTTTAATACGGCCTGGATAGTAGGCCGGTGTATGTTGGTTTTACCCATCAT
Organism: Dehalococcoidia bacterium; assembly: GCA_012965485.1. The sequence continues at coordinate 2,674 of DTSF01000262.1, read as the reverse complement.
TTTCAGAATTGCTGGTCTACAAAATTGCTCAAAAGCTACGAGGGAACTGACTGGGTTACCAGGTAGCCCAATTAACGGCACGGCTGTATCGGAATCTCTATTCAATGTGCCAAAAGCCAACGGTTTGGCCGGTCTCATTCGGACCGACCAGAACTGTAAATCTCCATGTTCTGACATTACATCTTTAACCATGTCATAATCGCCTTTGGAAACACCGGCCGAGGAGATAACTAAATCGCTTTCCATCGCTTCGCTAAGCTTGTCACGGACTGATTCCATCTCATCTCGAGCTATCCCAATGTACTTTGGTATAGCTCCCAGCTGCCTTACAGAAGCAATAATGGAGCTCGAATTACTATCGAATATCTTGCCCTCAGCAGGTTTTTCCCCAGGGGTGAGCAATTCATTTCCGGTCGAAAGTACTGAAACCACAGGCTTTCTAATGGCTCGGACATGAGACATACCCATGGAGGCAAGAACTCCAACAGTAGCCGCCGTGATTATATGACCTTCCGGCAACACAGAATCACCCTTCTTTATGTCCTTGCCTTTTGCTCTTACGTTAGTCCCTGGAAATGCAGGTATTTTTATGCCTATTTCGGCCCATCCACCAGATTTTGAAAATTCTTTTTCTGTCGTTTCTTCAAAAGGTATAACCGCGTCACAATGTTCGGGAATGGGTGCTCCTGTCATAATTCTTGAGGCTGTTCCGGCTTTTAATTGCTTTCTTGGTAAAGACCCTGCGGGGATAGTTTCCAGTATTTCAAGCATTACCGGATGTTGATATGTCGCCGTTGATACGTCAGTTGACCGGACTGCATATCCATCCATTGCAGAATTATCCAAGGGAGGTATGTTTATTCCAGACCTAATCTGATCCGCAGTCACCAACCCTAATGCATCAGTGATTCGGAAATTTTGAGCATCAAGAACTCCTATTTGATTCAAAATATGATCTCTAGCATCCTCCACGCTAAGCATATCTTCGTGATGATGTTCGTTATGATGTGTGACCATTGGGATAAATCGCTTTATCTTTCGTTTGAGAAATACCGTTCTGAAATTTTGTATTGGTGTTCGAGAGATTTGATTATTTGAATATGAGCCCTATCTATCTCCTTTGCAGATAAGGTTTTTTCATTTGACTGAAATATGATTCTCATCGTTAGAGAGTGTTTTCCGTCTGGCACCTCGGCCCCCTCGTATTTATCTATGGGGAATGAATCAGCCACAAGTTTGTTTTTCATGATAGTGCTCACAATCGACTCAGAATTGACTTCTTTACTAGATATCAAAGCCAAATCCCTAAATGAAGACGGGTATCGACTAGATTCGGAGTAGTTTACAAATTGAACCTGTGCCACCGTTTGAATGGCCTGCAAGGAAAGGTGGAAAATTACAACAGGGCTAGCAGAGAGATCATAAAATTCACACAGATCAGATTTCAATTCACCGATTTGTCCGATCAAAACTTCATTGAGAAAAATATCCGCCATTTTACCTGTTTCATAAGTGGTCCCATCACTTTTGGTAAACGACAAAACCCCGCTCAACCCACGGAATATGTGTTCAACTATGCCTTTGGCGTCAAAAAAATCCATAAGCCGATCTGATTCCAACCATAAATCAGTGGCAGTGCTAAATCCTGTAATGGCACCGACGATTTCCTCTTTTTCTACAGGCATAGAGTCGATTTCGTCTGTCTGTAAAGGAAGAAATACTCGCCCAATTTCAAATAATCTAAGTCCAGTTTGCTGGTTTGTACGCCTGTTTCTAGACAACGTTTCAAGAACATTGGGTACCAATGTGGGTCGGAGATATTTTTTGGAGGCATCCATCGGGTTCGCAATTGATATAGGTTGCTGATCACTAGAAATTGAATCAAATAGATTTATGGTCTCAAGATCTGTAATGGAGTACGAAATGGTCTCGTTCATTCCGGCAGATACGAGCCTATCTCTCATATGCTCCCTCACTGTTTGAGGGTTTTCCGAACCTTGGCTTGGAATCGGGGAGGCTAAACTGCTAGTGGGCAAATTATCATACCCATATATCCGAGCATATTCTTCGATGATGTCGTCTTGTATTGAAATATCAGATCTCCATATTGGAGGGCTCACATTGATGACCTGGGCTACATCCTCTTCTATTTTCTCAAAGCCAAGTCTCTTTATAATATTCCATATATCTTTCATGGCCACCGGAACACCCAGTATCTTCTCAAATCGGGTTTCAGTAATTTCTATTGTTTTAATTTGATGGGGGGCACTGAAAGTATCTATGATGCCTTCAGCCGGTATCCCACCACACAATTGGCTAATGAGATATGTGGCCCTTTTCAATGCGATGGGGGCGAGTTCATGTCGTATACCCCGCTCAAACCGATATGAGGCCTCTGTATTGAGCCCGAGGGCGCTTCTTGTAGCCTTAGTATTGGCAGCATTAAAATTAGCCGCCTCCAAAAATATGTCTGTTGTATCTTCATCTATTTCAGTATTTACGCCTCCCATAATTCCAGCAAGCCCAATTGGATTGGCGGTATCAGCTATAACTAGCATCGGGGGAGTAAGTGTCCTTCGCTGAGAGTCAAGAGTTTCCAACGGTTCAGATTCAGTAGCTTGTCTAACTATAATTTCATCTCCTTCTAACTTATTGAAGTCAAATGCGTGCAACT